>CALFMQ010000025.1 GCA_937879825.1 uncultured Phycisphaerales bacterium | reverse complement strand
GTGAAGGATGACACCTTCACGAGCATCCACATCGACTCGTTCGATGTCGAGATCCGCGAGACGAAACTGGGTCGCGAGGAGTTCACCCGCGATATCCCGAATGTCTCGGAGAAGATGCTGCGCAACCTCGACGAGAACGGCGTGATCCGCCTGGGCGCCCGCGTCCAGCCGGGCGACATTCTCGTTGGTAAGGTTTCGCCCAAGAGCAAGAGCGAGTTGACCCCGGAAGAGAAGCTGCTCCACGCGATCTTCGGACGCGCCGGCGAGGACGTGAAGAACGACTCGCTCGAGCTGCCGGCGGGCAAGGAGGGCATCGTCATCGGCGCGAAGCGCTTCAGCCGCCGCGTTCACATGAACGACGAACAGAAGAAGCAGCTGAAGAAGGACATGGACGCCTACAGCGCCGAGATGGACGCCAAGGCGATCGAGATTTTCCGCGAGATGGTCGAGGCCATCAACAAGGTGATCGGCACGGAGATGGTCGACCCCAACACGCGTCAGCGCGTGGGTGCGAGCGACATCCCCGAGGTCGTGCTCGAGCAGATCGAGAACTTCGACCTCAAGTGGGTCAAGGGCTCGAAGGAAGTGAAGGAGTCCGGCGAGACGATTCACGGCCAGTTCTGGCCGCGAATCCTGGCCAACCGCAAGGAAAAGACCCGCAAGTTGGCGCACATGAAGCGCGGCGACGAGCTCCCGTCGGGCGTGCTGGAGATGGTGAAGATTTATCTCGCCACGAAGCGGACGCTGTCGGTCGGCGACAAGATGGCGGGTCGCCACGGCAACAAGGGCGTGATCGCGCGGATCGTTCCCGAAGAGGACATGCCGTTCCTCGAGGACGGCACCCCGGTCGATGTGCTCTTGAATCCGCTCGGTGTGCCGAGCCGCATGAATGTCGGCCAGATCCTCGAGACGCACCTCGGTTGGGCGGCGCACGTGCTCGGCTTCCGGGCGATGACGCCGGTGTTTGACGGCGCGACCGAGAAGCAGATCCACGATCTGATCGAGGACGCCAACACGCACGCGATGACGCGTCAGAAGGAGTGCGCCGAGACCGGCGGGCACCTCGGGGCGCGTGAGCTGGTGGCGAACATGCCCAAGGGCGGCAAGGTGCAGTTGTTCGACGGGCGCACGGGCGAGCCGTTCAAGCAGCGCACGACCGTGGGCTTCATGTATCTGCTGAAGCTCCACCACCTCGTGGACGACAAGATCCACGCGCGTTCGACGGGCCCGTACTCGCTCATCACGCAGCAGCCGCTCGGCGGCAAGGCGCGGACCGGTGGTCAGCGCTTCGGCGAGATGGAGGTTTGGGGTCTCGAGGCGTACGGCGCCGCGTACATCCTGCAGGAACTTCTCACGGTGAAGTCCGACGATGTCGAGGGCCGGACCAAGATTTATGAGTCGATGGTCAAGGGCACGCACACGCTCGAGGCGGGCATGCCCGTGGCGTTCGATGTGTTGTGCAACGAGCTGCGTGGTCTGGGCATGAATGTGACGATGGAGAAGGCGCAAACCGAAGGCGGCAGTCTGCTTTGAATGGCATGGGAGGGCGAGCGATGCGAGAACTCATGATGAGGGGACGATCGATGCGGATGATGATCGCGATGGTGTGCGCATCGGTGGCGCTGGGCGCCTCGGCGTGCAATAAGAAGACGAACACGAACTCCGGTACAAGCGCCGGGAACTCGTCGGCGAACTCTGGTTCGACCTCGTCAAATCCCAAGCCCTCGAGCGACTCGGGGCCGGTCAAGGCGATGGAGTCGTTCATCGCGGCGATGGGCGACGCTGACTTCACGGCGGCGCTGGCGTTTGTCGATCCGTCGTGCGAGCTCCACAAGAAGATGGGAGACACGGCGTCGAATCTCGGCAAGAGCAAGGAAGCGGACGACATGATCAAGGCCGCGTTCTCGGCTCCGTACCGGAAGGCGCAGGCGTCGCTCGTGACCGAGGAGGCCGAGCGTGCGATCGTGGAGCTCGAGCGCGCGGGATTCCCGCCGGCGCGGGTGAACCTCGTGAAGAACGGCGAGGGCGCGTGGGTGATCTCCGCGGGTCAGGAGTTGTTCGCTCCCCCCAGCGGCGGGCCGCCTCCCGCGCCGAAGCCCGACGGCAACGGCGGGTGACCCTTCGCCGAGCGCAGCTGCTTTCTGACTCCGAGTGATTCCGGCGGTTCAACGCATTCCACCCCAGAGGGGATGACCTGATATGGCAGAGTCTGTCTACGATCGCGTAAATGATTTCGCTTCGGTGAAGATCACCCTTGCCAGCCCGAACGATATCCGTTCGTGGTCGTTCGGCGAGGTGAAGAAGCCCGAGACGATCAACTACCGCACCTATCGCCCGGAGCGCGACGGCCTGTTCTGCGAGCGCATCTTCGGCCCCGAGCGTGACTACGAGTGCCACTGCGGCAAGTACAAGGGCACGAAGTACAAGGGCATCATCTGCGATCGTTGCGGCGTCAAGGTGACGCACTCGCGCGTGCGGCGCAAGCGCATGGGCCATATCAACCTCGCGGCGCCGATCGTGCACATCTGGTTCTTCAAGGCGATCCCGAGCCGGCTCGGCACGCTGCTGGACATGAAGACGTCGGACATCGAGAAGATCGTCTACTTCCAGGATTATGTCGTCATCGACGCGGGCGATACGGAGCTCGAGTTCAAGCAGCTGCTGACCGAGGACGAGCATCGCGCTGCGTTCGACAAGTACGGCTCGGCGTTCAAGGCGCTGATGGGCGCCGAGGCGATCCGCGAACTGATCGAGCGTCTCGACCTGGATAAGGACGCCGCGGACATCCGC
>CALFMQ010000024.1 GCA_937879825.1 uncultured Phycisphaerales bacterium | reverse complement strand
GGCGCACCGACG
This sequence comes from uncultured Phycisphaerales bacterium, assembly GCA_937879825.1. Lineage (GTDB taxonomy): Bacteria > Planctomycetota > Phycisphaerae > Phycisphaerales > UBA1924 > JACKHC01. The sequence goes on along the minus strand of CALFMQ010000024.1, from coordinate 5,008 downwards.
CATCGTCCGGGTCAACCTCGTGCGCACGCCTCGCGTACGCCGAAGCCGCGCTCAACCGCCCGCTCTCCGCGAGCGCCAACGCCATGTTGTGCAGCGCCGGCAGGTGATTCCGCTTCAGCCGCAGCACCCGCCGCGTCAGCCGGAGCCCCGAATGACGATCGCCGCGCTCAAAGTGCGCCACCGCCAGCCGGTGCAACAGCGCCGGATCGTCCGGCCGGGTCTCAACCAGCCGCTCCAGCACCGCCGCCGCGTCGTGCGGCAACTTCGTATCCAGCAAAATCAAACCCAGCTCATCCAGATCATCCGGCGTGAACGCCTCCGGCTTCGTGCGCAGCCGCCGCAGGTCAAGATCAACCAGCCGCCGCGCCTCATCGTGCCGCCCCGTTCGCATGTTCAGCCGCGCCAGCCGACGATGCACACCCGGATACTCCGGGTCAAGCTCCACCACCGTACGGAACGACGCCGCAGCGTCATGCACGCGGTGCTGACGCATCGCAAGATCGCCCAACTGGAAGTGCGCATCCGCGTTGTCCGGCTCGATCTCCAGGACGCGCCGGAACTTCTCGCTCGCCTCACCGAGCCGATTCATGTCCACCAGCACGCACCCGAGATCCAGAATCGTCTCGATGTCACCCGGATTATCCCGCAGCTCGCGCAGGAACATCTGCCGGGCCCGCTCGAACCGACCCCGATCCGCGTACACCTGGCCGAGCCGCGCATAGACCCGCGGCAGTTCCGGATCAATCGTCGCCGCCTCGCGAAGGCAGAACACCGCACGATCGATCTCGTCCCGATCAATCAGCGACTCCGCGATGTGCATGTACGCCATCGCGTGATCGCCCTCGGTCTGCAACGACTGGTAAAAACAAACCTCCGCCTCGTCGTGCTCGCCGAGACGCCCGTGCGCATCAATCAGCGACACCAGCGCATCCGAGCGATCCGCGTTCATCCGGCGCGACTCCAGCAGCCACACCTTCGCCGCCTTCGGATCACCGGCACGCAGGCAGTTCAACCCCAACTGGAACACGATGTGGTCGTCGGTCGGGTCCAGCTCGTGCGCATCGCGCAGCGCCCGCACCGCGTCGCCCCAACGCCCTGCCGCCTCAAGAGTCAACCCCAGGTTGAAGTGCCAGTCCGCGCGATACGGGTCCAACGCCAACGCCTCGCGCAACTCGACCTCGGCGTCATCCCAACGCCCGGCCTCGTAATGCTCGTGCGCCTTCTCCACATGCTGCTCGGCTCTGAGCCAGTCGTTCATGGGGGCCGCCCGCTCCTTCACACCGCCAGCGAATCCCGCCGGCGATCGATCCCTATGATAGCCACACCCGACCCGACGATACGCACCCCCAATACCCCGGTTCGGGCATCGGCGGCCAATTCCGAGGTGATCTCCGTCCGTGGCACGAACTTATCGGCACAGACCCTATACACCGCTCCCGCTCACACTCGCCCTCGCCGGCGCGATGTCCCTCGCGCCCCGGAACACGCACGCGTTGTCCACACCCGATGACGCCCCCGCCGCACCAACCCCCGCCAGCGTTGCAGGCGCAATCTCCGCGCTCCTCGCCGACGCCACGCTCCCTTCGATCGACCGCATCTCCCTCTACCTCCGCTCCGACGACCCGCCCGGCTCCCGCAAAGAAGCCGCACAGGCCATCGCCGATCACCCCGATCCCCCGATAGCGCTCGTCGCGCCGCTCGCACGCGCCCTCGAACTCGCTGACCAGTCCGACGCCGCGCCCGCCGTTCTCAGAGCGCTCTCCCGATACCCCACGACCGACGCTATCCACGCCGTCGCGTCGTGCCTCTTCGACGCCCCAGCCCACACACCCGCCATCACCAGCGCCGCCCGCGCCGCCATCGCAACGCAAACCGCCCGGCCCGAACTCGCAACCGATGACGCCGCCCTCCAGGCATGGTGGGAGCGGTTCCAGTCATCCTCCGAACGCGACCGCCGCGCCGAAATCGCCATCGCACACGCCCGCCGCATCGAACTTCTCGACGACGAACTCGCAGCCAACAACGCACGCCTCCTCGATATCTACCGCCGCCTCTTCGCACAAACGCCCGACGACGCCCGCTCCGCGCTCCTCGCCGAACTCATGCGCGCCGAGCAGACCAACATCCGCATCCTCGGCATCGAACTCGCCACACGCACGCTCCTCAACGCCAAGCCGCTCGGCCCACGCGTCGCCGCCGCCGCCGCCGAAGGCCTCGCCCACCGCGATCCCTCTGTCCGCGCCGCCTCCGCCGTGCTCGTCGACCGCCTGAATCTCGATGAACACGCCGAACCCTGCGCCAGGTCACTCGCCGCCGAGCGCGACCCCCTCGCCGCGTCCGCCATGATGCGCTACCTCAGCCGCCACCCGCGCGCCGAAGTCACCGACGCCGCGCTCGCATGGTTCGATGAACAAGGCCCCGTCGGCGAGTCCGCCACAGATCTCGTCCTCGCGCTCATCCGCGACCAGCAACTCTCCCCCGAGCAGATCGAACACGTCCGCGCCACGCTCGATCAACTCGCCCCATCGCAGATCACACCCCAGAGCGTCGCCCTCCTCGATCAACTCAACCAGCGCGACCGCATCATCCCGCTGCTCGACGCGACCGATGCCCGCGTCGCCTCGGCCGCAGCCACAGCCCTCGGCGCCCATCCCGAAACGCTCGCCCTCGTCCTCGACTCGGCGCTGGCCCGCCCGGAACTCTTCGAGCCCGCCTGCCGCGCGCTCATGCGCCAGCGCCCCGACGCCGCCGGCTTCAACGACGCCTCCGCGCTCCCCGCGCCCAACCCCCAACTCAAGCGCGACATCCTCACCGAGTTCACCGGCGCTCTCGCGCCCGCAGCGCTCCTCGAAGTCGCCTCACGCACCGACGATCTCGCCACCCGCGAGCAGTACATCCGCCGCGTCGCCGCGCCCGCCTACATCAACAACCCCGACGCCGACCCCGCTCGCGTCCGCCTCGCCGAACTCCTCCTCCAGACCCGCATCGAACTCACCGACCCCGCCGGCGCGCTCGCGGTCTCCGAACTCCTCCCCGCAACCGACGACCCCAACTCCGCCCGCGCTCGCCTCAGCGACCGGGTCCGCTGCCTCGTATGGCTCAACCGCCTCGACGAGGCCGAGTCGCTCACGCGCAACAACCAACTCACCCCCAAACCCTGGATGGCCGCCCTCGAGTCGGCGCGCCGACTCCCGCACGCCCTGCGCATCGTCGCCCGCATCCGCGCCGTCTTCCCCGACTCACTCTCTCAGGACGAAGCCGCACGCCTCGATTTCATCGCCGAAGCGCTCACCGACGCACAAGACGACGAACCCACCGGGCCACCCGAAGACTCCGGCCAGTAGCCCGACCCTGCGGCTCAGCCGCCGGCCCGGGTCGCGATCCGCAGCCGCTCCCGCGCCAGCGAGCCGTCCCGCAGAATCTCCTGGCGAATCTCCTCGATCGCCCGCTTCTGCCCCGGCCACATCGCCGCCGCGCACGCCTCATCAGCGCCCACCCACCGGTGCGCCGAGTGCTCGTCATTGAGTGTCGGCTCCCACCCACCGCGCACCAGCGCCACAAACCGCGGCGACATCACCACACAGTCCAGCGCCGCCAAGTAAAACGGATGCACCTGCTCAAGCGCAAAGAGCCCCTCCAGCGCGCCATCGTCGCGCCCAAGCCCGACCTCTTCCCCAAGTTCCCGCAGCGCCGCCTCCCACGCACGCTCGCCGCGCTCCACATGCCCCATCACCGGGTGCCACGTCCCCGCCAGCGGCTCGTGCGCCCGCAGCACCTGCAAGAACTCGTGCCCAGCCCCGCACGCCCGCACCACATACACATCGATCACATCCGCGCGAATCCGCGCGCCACCCGCCGGCTCGTCCCGATACCCGCCGTCGCTCATCGACCGCTCCCCTCACGCATCGCCGCGCGAAAGGCCGCGGCCTTCGTGAGCGTTTCACGCCACTCCTTGCCCGGCTCGCTATCCGCAACGATCCCCGCGCCCACCGAGTAGTCAATCGTCCCCCGCGCATCCGCCACCGTCGATCCCGCATCAAACCGCATCTGCGCCGTCCGAATCCCGACGCTCCACGCCGCATCCCCGCCGTCCGACACAAAGCCGATCGCCCCGCAATACGCCCCCCGCGTCACCGGCTCCATCTCCCGAATCAACTGCATCGCCCGCACCTTCGGCGCACCCGTCACCGAACCCGGCGGGAACGCCGCGCGCATCAGCTCCCCGTGCGTCACGCCCTCCCGCACCACCCCCGAGACCGTCGCAACGCCCTGCCACACACCACCCCGCGCCCCGTGATGCGCCTCGACCGCCTGCGCCTGCTCAACACGCACGCTCCCGTACCCGCACACACGCCCCAGGTCATTCCGCATCAAATCGACAATCATCGCCAGCTCAGCGCGGTCCTTCTCGCTCCGCCGCAGCTCCTCAGGATCGCACCCCGCGCCCCGCGTCCCCTTCATGGGCCGCGTCTCCACCCGCCCGCTCCGCCCGTCAACGCGCAGAAACAACTCCGGGCTCGCCGAACACACGCACCCCGCAAGCGTCCCATCCGCGCGCACATCCTCGATCAGCGCGCCGTACCAAGGCCGCACGCGCTCCATCAGGTGCACAAACGCGCCCCGCGCCGATCCCTCGAATCGCCCGCTCAGTCGATGCGCCAGGTTCACCTGGAACGCATCACCCGCGTGAATCAATCCGATCACCCGCGCCACATCGCGCTCGTACCGCGCCCGACCCGTCACGCTCCGCATCCGCCCCACGCCGAATCGCCCCGCGTGCGCCCCGCCCCGCATCACCCGTTCGATCACCGCCCCGCACCGCGCCGCATCACCCGCGCACCGCCACATCCCCGTAAGCCCGTCGTGCACCAGCGCCGCATCGCACCGCACCAACCGGCACGCCCCCCAGCCCCGATCATCCAGAGGCCCGCCACCACCCGCCCGCACGGTCGCCTCGATCTGCTCCCCGACCTCGTACCCCACCCACCCGATCCACCCGCCATCGAAC
>CALFMQ010000023.1 GCA_937879825.1 uncultured Phycisphaerales bacterium | reverse complement strand
CTATCTGCGCTCATGCTTCCTTTCTGTGGATTCCGACCGGACTGTTTACGGGGACTGCGATCGGAGTCGGTTTGATGACGGGCATGCTGCTGGTCTTCGCGCCGGCGTTTCTCTTCGGCATGCTCCTCTTCGAGACCTGGGTCTACCTCGGCTTCCGCGCGATGCGATACGCCAACCCGCCGGGCGCGGAGCGGCATCTGCGCGATCACGAAGGCGAGGCGAACATCTCGACGGAACCGGAGTCGCCGCGGCGCATGTAGATCGTCTTGCCGTTCTCGCGGTCGTGCTGACCTTCGATGCACGCGACGACGACGGAGGCGACTTCGTCGGGCGAGAGGCAGGCGGATGTGGGGATCATGGTTTCGTCGAAGGCGCTGCGGAGCATGTCCGTCTCGACCGCGCCGGGCGCGACGGCGAACCCGCGCACGCCGATCTCGCGACCCTCGACAGCGCACGAGCGGGCCATCAGGTTCACCGCGGCCTTGCTGGCGGCGTAGGCGAAGAACCCCGGGAACGGGTCGTGCGTCGCCCAGCTGGAGATGTTCACCACGCACCCCGACTCTTGCTTCTTGAACTCCGTCCACGCGCGGGCGATGATCGCTGCGGGGGCGATGGTGTTGACGCCGAGGATCCGGTCGAGCACATCACCCGCGCTCTGATCGATGTCGGCGAGTTCGGCGGCGCCCGCGGCGTTGACGACGGCGTCGACGCGCCCGAAGCGGAGGAGCGCCGCGTCCACGACGCCCGCCGCCTGTTTCCGGTCCGACACATCCGCCGCGACGATGAGGACCGGCGCGAAACTGGTCTTCTCGATCTGGCGCGCCGCCTCGGCGAGTTTGGCCTCGCGCCGCCCGGTGATCGCCACGCCCCACCCCTTTTTGGCCAGCATCCGCGCGGTGGCGAGGCCGATGCCCGTGCCGCCGCCCGTGATGATCGCGACCTGCTGCTTCGTCTGGGCCATCCTTCACACGCTCCTTACAGGGTGTTTCGCGTCGGACGCTACTCTACCCGCGATGAACGCAGCCCGAGTCATCGTGGTCCTCGCATTCGTGCTCATCCTGGGCGTGCCGCTGGCATTCCGTCCGGCGGCGGCGCCCGGTTCGACAAGCGCGGACGCCCGGCTTGTCATCATCACGCCGCACAACGAGCAGATCCGCTACGAGTTCGGGCGCGCGTTCTCGGCGTGGTACGCGGCGCGTCACGGCGGCAAGACGGTCGCGATCGACTGGCGTCAGCCGGGCGGCACGAGCGACATCGTCAAGGTGCTCCGCGCGACCTATTCGCGTGCCATCGCCGACGGGCGGATCGTTCCGAGCGACGACCCGGATGCGCCGGCGCGCACGCCGATGCTCGCGCCCGGACGCGAGCCGATGCCGTATGACCTGATGTTCGGCGGCGGCTCGTACGATCACGGCGTCGAGGTCCACTCCAACGGCGCCTCGGCGACGCCGCCCGGCGCGAGCGAACCCGTGTCGCTCTCGATGTCCGTCCCCGCCGGTCTGACCCCGGACGAGTTGAACGAGGTATTCGCCATCCGCGATGCGTCGGGCACGCTGGTTGCGATCGGCGACGCCGCGAATGTCGTTTCTGACGAACCGCGTCCGGAGAACTTGTCGTCGAGCGAGCACCGCGTGTACGACCCCGATCAGTTCTGGATCGGCACGGCGTTGTCCGGATTTGGCATCGTGTACAACCGCGATGCGCTGCGGGCGCTGGGGGTGGATGAGCCGCGCGACTGGCACGACATCACCGACCCACGATTGAGCGGGCAACTGGCCGCGGCCGATCCGCGCATGTCGGGCTCGGTGACGACGACTTATGAGTCGATCCTGAATAACTTCGGGTGGGACGAAGGTTGGAAACTCCTGCGGCGCATCTCCGCCAACGCGCGGTACTTCTCCGGCTCGTCGGCGAGGCCGCCCGTCGATGTATCGCAGGGCGAGGCCGCCGTGGGGTTGGCGATCGACTTCTACGGGCGATACCAGTCGCAGGCGGTGCGTCGGGAGGGCGAGTCGCCCGAAGAGTCGCGCGTCGGGTACGTCGATCCGGCGGGCGCGGTGTACATCGACGCCGATCCGATCTCGATCCTCGCGGGCGGTCCGAGCCCCGAACTGGCGCGCGAGTTCCTGCGATTCGTGCTCTCGGAGGAGGGCCAGGCGCTCTGGAACTTCAAGAAGCGCGACGGCGAGAGCGCGGCCGCGCTGGGGCCGGTGCAATACGAACTCCGGCGGATGCCGGTGCGCCGATCGCTCTACGCCGACTTCCCGGGTCTGTTCGTGGATCGGGCCGATCCCTATGCGCTCAACGCCCCAACACCGACCCAGGGTTGGCGGAGCGCGATCACTCCCCTGATGACGGCGTTCGCGCTGGACATCCACACGGAGCAGCAACGGGCGTGGGACGCGATGAACAAGGCGCGGGAACTGGCACCGAACGATCCCCGTATCGGTGACATGGAGGCGTTGTTCGACGCCTTCCCGGAACACGAGTTCCGCAATGAACTGGAGAAGTTCGGACGCAGGTCCGGGGATCGCCTACCCTTGAACGCACAGAACTACGCCGCGATCAAGGCGGATTGGCGGGCGTCGCAGGCCCGGGGCGACGGGGAAGAGGTCCGGGTCCGATATACGGCGTTTTTCCGGTCCAACTACCGCGAGATCGTCCGTATCGCGAGCGAAATGAGCCGATAGACACCTACATCACCAAGGAACACCCGGGAGCCGCACGAGCGCCGCCCCGGCATGAAAGACTATGACAACACTGACCGCAGCGAAGAACCCCGCGCCGAGCAAGAACATGCCGATCACCAAATCGCCGTTCGCGCTCACGAAACTGCTCGCGACCATCGGCCCGGCCAGCGAGTCCGAAGCGGTCCTGACGCGCTTGATCGAGGCCGGCGTCACGCTCTTTCGAATCAACTTCTCGCACGGAACGCTCGAGGATGCCGAGCGCCGACTCAACGCGATTCGCACCGTCGCGGAAGGACTCAACGTCCCGATCGCGATCATCGGCGACCTGACCGGTCCCAAGATTCGTGTGGGTCTCGTCCCGGACCCGGGCATCACGGTCGACGCGGGCGACGAGGTGGAGATCCACGCCACGTCGGGGTACAGCCGCGCCGATGGCGACCGCGTGATGCTCACCTGCACCTACCCGCACATCGCCGCCGAGGTCGACACGGGGCACCGCGTGCTCATCAATGACGGCGCGATCCGGATGCTCGCGGTGGACTCCAACGGCGGCGCGCTGATCTGTCGCGTGACCACCGGCGGGCGCATCACCTCGAACAAGGGCATCAATCTCCCCGACTCCGACCTGTCCGTCCCGGCGCTCACCGAAAAGGACTGGAACTGCGCCGAGTGGGGCGTTCGCCACAAGCTCGATTTCCTGGCCCTGTCGTTCGTGCGATCGGCCCGCGATGTCATCCAGCTCCGCGACCGCCTGGCGCACCTCTGCACGCCCGAGCGCTGCGGCATGGACCTGGGCGTCGATGATCCCGCCTACATCATCCCGGTGATCGCCAAGATCGAAACGCCGCAGGCCGTCGCGAACATCGAGAGCATCCTGCAGCAAACCGACGCGATCATGGTCGCGCGGGGCGACCTGGGCGTGGAGATGGACCTCGCTCGCGTCCCGGTGATTCAGAAGCGGCTCGTCCAGGCGGCGCACGACTTCGGGAAGCCCTGCATCGTCGCGACGCAGATGCTCGAGTCGATGATCGAGCAGCCGTACCCGACGCGCGCCGAGGTGTCGGATGTCGCCAACGCGATTCTCGACGGCGCCGACTGCGTGATGCTCTCGGGCGAGACCGCGGTCGGGAAGTACCCCGTCCTGGCCGCCGACACCGTCCGTCGCGTCGCGCTGGCGACCGAGGAGGAACTCCGCCAGCACCCGCAATCGGAGCGCCCGCCCGCGAAACTCCGGGAGTCGCGCGAGCGCGTCGCGGCTCTGGCGCACGGCGCGTGGCACATCGCGCGCGATGTCGACGCCAAGATCATCGTCGTCTGGTCGCAGAACGGCGCGACGGCGCGCCATCTCTCGCGCAACAACTTCCAGGTGCCCGTCGTCGCGTTCACGACCGACCCCTCGGCGACGCGACGGATGAACCTGCTGTACGGCGTCGTGCCGATCCTCGTCGACGCGATTCCAACGCACCGCTCCGACTTCGCCGAGATGGCCGACCGCACCGTGCTGCAGGCCGGGCTCGTCAAGCGCGGCGATCCGATTGTCCTGCTCGGCGGCAAGCCGCTCGGGCAGCCGGGCACGACAAACACGGTCGCGCTGCGGTACGCGGGCGAACTCTCGCCCGGTAAGGTGCTCGCCGACGACAACCCCGACAACACGCTCTGATCAGGCCAGACCCACGGCCTCGGCGTCCCGGTCACTCAGCATCCCGCCGTCGGAACGAACACGCACCGTCGTGTCGCGCTTCCACGATCGCTCGCAACGGGGCTCGTTGCGCAGGTCCTGCACCGAGGGCGCATCGGCCTTGGGATCGAGCGAGACGCGGCTCACGCCGAGCAGGTCCGCCAGGTCGCACGGATCGAAGTCGCGCAGCTCGTGATCCGGGTCGGGGAGTGTGATTCCCGCGTCGAGCGGATTCTCGATCACGCCGCTCGCGCGCACCTCCTCGAGCGCCTTGAGCGCCGCCTCGCGCGCCTCCATCACCTTGGGCCATCCGCCCTCGGCCTTGACGCCGAACTTCTCGATGAAGGTTGTCGTGTGCACGCAAACCTCCTCGGATCGGTGCAGCGCCCGGTACGCCTCGTCCGCTGTGTGCGGCAGCACGGGCGCGAGCAGTCTGCAGAGCCCGTCGGTCAGATCCCACAATGTTGACTGGGTTCGTCTTCGGCGCGCCGAGTCGGGCTTGTCGCAATAGAGGCGATCCTTCACCGCCGCGAGATACACGGCGCTGAGCGTGTCGTTGCAGAAGTTGTAGAGGTGCTCGGTCGCGGCGCGGAAGTGGTACTTCTCGAACGCTTCGCGCACCCGCTGCGACAACCGGTCGAACTCCTTGAGCACCCACGCGTCGATGGAAGCGGTGGGGTAATCGGAGAACGCGACGCACATGCCCTCGCCGGAGCCGCAATCCTTGCCGGGAGGTGACGGCACGAAGTCGTCCAGGTTGCTCAGCATGAAGCGCAGCGTGTTGCGCACCTTCCGGTACGCCTCGCCCGCGGTTTTGAAGTACGACAAGTCGGCCTTGATGTCGTTCTCGTACGAGATCGACGCGATCCACCATCGGCAGACATCCGCTCCGAACTCCTTGACGAGTTCATCGACGTCCAGCGCGTTGCCGAGCGACTTGGACATCTTGTGCCCGTCCTTGTCGACGATGAACCCGTGCGTGAGCAGCGTGCGGTACGGGGGCCTGCCCGTGACGCCGAGGGCCGGCAGGAGCGACAACTGGAACCAACCCCGGTGCTGATCCGAGCCCTCGAGATACAAATCGATCGGATAATCCCGCCCGCCCGAGCGTTCGCGCATCACGGCGTTCCAAGACGATCCGGACTCGAACCACACATCGAAGATGTCGTGCCCCTTCGTGAGCGACTTCACATCGAGCCCGCGCGGAGCGTGGTCGTCCTTCTTCGGTTCGTAATGGCGCAGGAGCGACTGCGCGGACTCCGTGAACCAGGAGTCCGATCCCTTCTCGCGGAATCCCTTGGCCACCGCGCGCACCGACGCCTCGGTGAGCAGCACCTTGCCATCGGGCGTGTAAAAGGCCGGGATGGGAAGCCCCCAGGCGCGCTGGCGTGAGATGCACCAGTCGGGGCGCGACTCGAGCATGCCCCGCATCCTGTTGCGTCCCCACTCGGGCACGAACTTCACACCGCTCGCGGTCTTCTCCAGCGCCATGGCTCTGAGTGTGTCGCCGCCGTCCACCGGCTCGTCCACGCCGATGAACCACTGCTCGGTGGCGCGGAAAATGACCGGCGTCTTGCCGCGCCAGTCGTGCGGGTAGGAGTGCATGAACTTGTAATCGTGGAACAGGTGGCCGCTGGAGCGGAGATGTTCTGCGATCTCCGTGTTCGCCTTCCAGATGTTCTTTCCGCGGAGCCACTCGGGAACTGAGTTGTCGTAGGCGCCGTTGGCCGTCACGGGGCAGTAGATCGGCAGGTGCTCGCGCACGCCCGTCGCGTTGTCGTCGGCACCGTGACCGGGCGCGGTATGCACGAGGCCCGTGCCGTCTTCAAGCGTGACATACTCCGCGCCGACCACTCGGAAGATGCCCTCCGGTTCGGCGCCGACCATCGCGGCCGCGGGCTGGGTCGAGAAGTCCGGCCCGGCGCCCATGAAGGGATGGCGATAGCGAAGCCCGAGCAGTTTCTCGCCCGTGGTCGTCGCGAGCGTCTCGAAGCCGTCCGACTTCGCTTGCTTGGTCACTTTCTCCGCGAGCGCCGATGCCAGCACCGTGATATTCCCGTCCACGCGCACGAGCGCGTACTCGAACCGCGGATTCACCGCGATTGCCAGGTTCGCCGGGAGCGTCCACGGGGTTGTCGTCCAGATCATGAAGCACGGGCGCTGATAGGGGCGATTGTCGCCCTTTAGCCCGAATGCGTCGTACACCTTCTCCGCGTCGTCCGCCTCGAAATCGACGAAAACGGAGATGTCTTCGCGGTCGTAGTACTCCAGTTCCGCGTCCGCGAGCGCCGTCTCGTTATCAACCGACCAGTGCACGGCCTTGAGTCGACGGTACACCACGCTCTTTGCCACGAGCCCCGCGAAGACCTCGAGCACCGCGCCCTCGTAGTTGGGGTCCATCGTCATGTAGGGGTTGGCATAATCGCCGAGCGTCAGGAGTCGCTGCATCTGCGCGCTCTGATGCTTGATGTACTTCTGCGCGTACTTCTGGCACTCGCGCCGGATCGCCATCCGCCGGTTGTCTTCGCTCAACTCCGAGAGTTTGGCGAGTTTGCCGGACTCCGAGAGTTCCTGCATCACCTTGTGCTCGATCGGGAGCCCGTGGCAATCCCACCCGGGCACGAACCGGCACGACTTGCCGGCCATGAGCCGGGTTCGGACCACAAAGTCCTTCAGGCACTTGTTGAGCATGTGCCCGAGGTGGATCGAACCGTTCGCGTACGGCGGTCCGTCGTGGAAGACGAATCGGTCGGAGTCTTGCCGCGCACTCTGGACCGTGTCGTAGAGCGATAGCGCATCCCACCGTTTGAGGGATGCGGGCTCGTTCTGCACCAGGTTCGCCTTCATCGGGAAGGCGGTCTTGGGCAGGTTCAGTGACTTCTTGTAGACCGCTTTGCGGTCCTGCTCCGTGCTGCTCTGGCTCATGGCTGATATCCCGAGAAACCCGACGACCGTTGTTCGCCGGGCCTGGAGTCGAATGCGACTCGATGTCCAAGATGTGCGGAAGATACCCCGATCCCGCCCCCACTGGCCCGTGGTTCCCGTCTGGCTGACCCCGCCCGCACCGATCGCCTCCGCGATCAGACCGCTCAGCGGGGCCGCGTAATTCGTTCGGAGATGGGCCGGGTTCGGTGACTCACAGCGATGAAACTACCGTCATGGATCGGGTTCGGTCAAAGAAAAGCCCCGGACGCTCGCCGGGGCTGGTGTCATCTCGGGATGCACTTCGGCCGCTCGCGCGTCGAGGATTACGCCTTGTGCTCGAAAATCGTCTGGCTGCGCAGGACCAGACCGCCCTGAGCGATCAGGTGGTAGGTCTGGGCATGCACCTCGCGGCGGAATCGCTGGGTATCGACGATCGACGCGCACCGCCCGCCATCCTCGTCAGTCCATTCGTGCATCAGGGCCTCGTTCTCGTGCCCGAAGGCGACGAGCTCGTCATAGGTGGCCCGGTAGAGGGCTTCGGAGAGCTGCTCCGTCTGCACGGTGGACATGTACCGGATCTTGTCGGTGAAGTCGTGCTCCTGATCGCGTTCACCCGCGCAGGGCAGGGCCGCCAGAACGCCACGCTCCGGGATGCCGTCTTCCTGATCGGTGATGAGTTCCAGAGCGCTCTCGCCCTGATGCTGGAACCGCATCACATGGCTTCCGGGCATCACCCACGCCTCGAACTCGTATCCCTGGTGCTCGATAGCGCGACGCCCCTTGACGCGGAACAACTCGGGGTGCAGAGCGCGGCTGTACAAAATAAGGCGGTAGGCCTGGAGGCTGGCACATTTTGTAGGGGAACTCATGGTCAATCCGAATCCTATTCAAAGATATAAGGGTTTCGCCTATCTCCTCCAGACAATCAGGCCCTAAGTGTACGCACCCCGTGCGGGTCTTCAAGAGTTTTCTCACAACAATCTGGCGAGACCTGCGCTACAACCAGTGGCAGTTTTTGCGCTTTGGATACCCCAGCACCCACTAGGTTTGGGGTATTTGACCCTTCCTTTCGAGTC
>CALFMQ010000022.1 GCA_937879825.1 uncultured Phycisphaerales bacterium | reverse complement strand
GTGTTCTCGCTGGCGTCGTTCCTGGTGATCGGCGTGCGGGGCGGTTCGTGGGAGTGGGGGTTGTTCCTGGCGGTGCCGATCGTGGTGGTGTTCTTCAGTTACCTGTTCTCCATCTGCGTGCTGTTCGGGATCGTGACCAAGTCGACGATCGCGTCGATTCTGCTCACGCTGCTGATGTGGTTCGGGATTTCGATGATGGGCGCGGCGGACGGCATGCTCATGATGTTCCGGACGCAGGCGGAGTTCCGGGCGGAGGATGGGCAGAAGAAGGTCGAGCGGCTCGAGAAGACGCTTGCATCGCAGCGGGCGGAACTGGCGGATGTCGAGGGGGCGGGCGGCGAGGCGATGAGCGTTGAGGACCGCGAGGCGAAGATTGCGAGTCTGACGGGGCGGATCGGGAATACGGAGCAGTCATTAAAGAGCGCACGCGAGGATGTGACGGGAGGCGAGCGTGCGGCGAGCCAGATCGAGCCGTGGTACAAGGGCGTGATCGCGGCGCGAACGGTTTTGCCCAAGACGGGCGACACGATCGGGCTCTTGCAGCGGTGGCTGGTTGACACCTCGCAGTTGCCGGGGATGAACGAGGACGGGCCGGTGGACTCGGGTGAGTCGATCAACAACGGTCAGGACCCGCGCGTGCAGAAGCGGATTCAGGAGCAGGTCAACGAACGCCCGGTGTGGTGGGTTGTGGGGACATCGCTCGGGTTTGAGGCGGTTGTGCTGCTGGGTGCGGGCTGGATGTTTGCGAGAAGGGATTTCTAGAGGCAACGCCCTTGCTACCCCTCACCCCTCACCTGTCTCGCTTCGCTCGACATCCTCTCCCCGGAGGGGAGAGGGACCAGAGAGTCTCAATCACAACACAGACAACTAGTTATTGCGATGGATGTTGTGGCAGTTGGTGCAGGATTGCGCGATGGCGTCGGCGGCGGTGTCCGCGGCGTCGTGGTCGGATGACTCAAGCGCGGTGTTGAGCGCCCATGCGAGTCGCTCGGCGTCGCTCATGCGGGTGCGCATGTCGGCGTCGGCGCCTGCGAGGTGGAGGCGGTTGGTCTCGCGGAAGAGTTCGGCGAAGATCGCGGCCTCGTGCGCGGGGACGACGTCGGGGTGATCCGGGGGCGGTAGCCAGTTGTTCTTGCGGGAAGCGCCGAGGCGTTCCCACGATCGATCGATGTCGGCCATGGCGAGGGTGAGGGAGTCGCGCTGGGCGATCTCGGGGAGCGGGCCGACGGCATGCGGGTCGGGGAGGATGCGGGTGCCGGGGAGGAATGCTTCGAGAGATTGGTGGAGCGCTTCGTACTTGCGCGGGAGGCCGGCGGCGTAGAGGCGTTGGGCGGCTTCCTGGCCTGAGCAACCGGATTGCGATGCGTAGATGACGGCGGCGGAGACGGGGCCGCGGTGGAGCCCGTGGTGGCAGTGAACGAAGATGGTGCCGGGGATTTCGTGGGCGGCGCGTTCGAGCTGGACTTCTTCTGACGCGTTGAGCGCGCTGTAGGCGATGGGGATGTGGACATACCGGAGGCCGAACTTTTTGGCGCGCTCGACATCGGGCGTGGCGCCGTCGACGGAGATGATCGTTTGTGCGCCCATGGCGCGGATGAGTTCGAAGTCGGCGTCGGTGACGGGCTCGGAGCCGGAGATGACGGTCGGGGAGAGATGGGTGATGTGTTCGAGCGTGGCGTGGTCCGTCGCTGCTTGCGGCGGTGGCGGGGCGGCGGCGTGGCGCGCGCACGCGGGGATCAGCGCGAGCAGTGCGACCGGCGTGGCGAAGCGTTTCATTCGTCGCATGGGAGTCCGTGACCGGGAAAGAAACAGGGCGGCTTGTCGGGCCGCCCTGAGAGAGGATACGAGATGTTTTGCGCGATGGTTCGCGATTAGTTCTTGGGGAGGGGCTTCTGGGTGAGGGGATCGCGGAGGGGGAGTTCCTCGGCGTGCCCGTCGAAGAAGTCGGCCATCGTCGTGACCTTGGAGGGATCGGCGGCGATCTCGGTGTTGCCCTTGTAGATGTCTTCCCACTTGCCGACGATGAGGATGGCGACATTCGCGGGATCGAGGTACTGGCGCGCGACGCGGAGGACATCGTCCTGCGAGACGGCGCGGACCTTGTCGCGGTAGGTGGTCCAGTAGGAGGGATCGCGGTTGGTCCACTCGTCGCCGACGAAGACGGAGAGCATGCCGTCCTTGGACTCGAAGGTGCGCGGGAAGGTCTCGATGGCCTGATTCTTGGCGGTCATGAGTTCTTCCTCGGTGACCGGCTCGGTGCGCATCTTGTTGATTTCTTCCATGGCGACGCGGAGCGCGTAGGGGACGGTGGCGGACTTGGAGGCGTAGGTGACGCCGAACTCGCCGGGGTACCACACCTTGCTGGCGAAGAAGGAGCCGGCGCCGTAGGCGAGGCCTTCATCGGAGCGGACGCGGTTCATGATTCGGGAGGTGAAGCCGCCGCCGCCGAGGATGTCGTTCATGATGGCGACGGGGATGGCGTCGGGGTCGTCGCGCTTGAGGCCTCGGTGCCCGAACGTGACCTTGCCCTGGGGGACATCCTTCTCGACGTGGTAGACGCCCGGTTCGAGTTCATGGGTGGGCGCGGGCGGGTCGGGCATGCGTTGCCCTGAGGCCCAGCCGGAGAGCGCCTTCTCGAGGCGGGCGGACATCTCGGACGGCTCGAAGTCGCCGGTGACGGAGATGATCAGGTTGTTGGGGTTGAAGAGTTTGTCGTGGAAGGCGATGAGGTCGGCGCGTGTGATGTTGTTGAGCGTTGTCTCGGTGGTGACGCGGGCCTCGAAGTGATCGCGGCCCCACATGATGGCGTCCCACTCGCGCGAGGCGATGGAGTTGGCGTCGTCGTTGCGCTGCTTCATGCCCTCGACGGCTTCGGACTTGTAGAGATCGATCTTCTTCTGATCGAAGCCGGGGTTGCGGACCATGTCCATGAAGAGGGCGAAGGTCTGGTCGAGGTTGGAGGTGAGCGAGTTGAGGGATGCGCCGGCCTGGGTGGAGCCGACGAATGTGCCGGCGTTGGCGGCGTAGAAATCGAAGAGTTCGTCCATGTCGGTGGGCGAGACGGACTCGGTGCCGCCGCGGCGCATCATCTGTCCGGTCATGGACGCGAGGCCGACCTTGTCGGCGGGTTCGAGGTAGGCGCCGCCCTTGAAGGAGAAGGAGATGCTCACGAGCGGGAACTCGTGCGACGGTGCCATGTAGACGGGGACGGAGACGCCATTGACGTTGATCTCGTGGCGGTAGTCCTCGGACATGGGGGGCTCGAAGACGAGTTCTGCGTACTTGATCTGCTCGGGGCGCGGCGGGATGGCGGCGCTGGTGAGCGAAGCGGCGGCGGCCATCACAAGGGCGGCCGTGATTGTGCATGTATGGATGCGGTTCATGGTCGGTTCTCCTTGTGGATGGATCAGTTGTTCTCGGCGGCCTTGAGTTCTGCGATTCGCTTGGCGATCTTCTTGAGTGCGAACTCCATGACGGGCTTCATCTCGGCGGGCATCTGGGCCATCTGCGCCTGGGTTTCGGCCTGGGCCTGCATGAGTTCATCGAGGGTCGCGCTGGCGAGCTGGCTCTCGATCTGCTGCTTGATCATGGGGGCCATGGCGGCCATCTCGGCGGGGAGTGCGGCCTTCATTGCTGCGAAGTCGGGGTCCTCGGTGGAGCCGGCCTTGCGGTTGAAGGTGGCGACGGCGCGGTTGGTCTCGGAGAAGTACGCGTTGGCGACGCGCTGGACATCGTCGGCGGTGACGGCCTGGATGGCGCGCGGCATGTTGTTGATGTATTCCCAGCCGCCCTGCGCTTCGTAGTAGCCGAGCTGGAGCATGATGAAGAAGTTGTTCTGGAGGGAGCGGTAGACATCGGCCGCGGACTGGTTCTTGACCTTCTGGAGTTCGCGGTCGGAGACGAGTTCTGTCTGGAGTTTCTTGAGTTCCTCGTACCAGGCGCGTTCAAGGTCGATGGGGGCGGCGTCGCCCTTGGTCTCGGCGGAGAAGGCGAAATAGCCGGCGTACTTCATGTTGTTGTTCTGCGCGAAGGCGGAGGAGGCGATCTCCTTGCCCTCGACGAGGTTCTTGTAGAGGCGGCCGGTGCGGCCGTTGAGCAGTTCAGACATGACGGTGAGGGCGGCCTCGTCGGCGTGGCCGAAGGGGACGGTGTGGTAGCGGACTTCGACCTGGGGCTGGCAGTCGCACTCGGCGTTCATGCGCATTTCGGCCTGCTGCTTGTGCTCGAGGGTGACGACCTTGGGGGGCTCGGGGCCGCGTTCGAGGCGGCCGAAGTAGGTGTTGATGAGCGACTTGGCTTGCGCGGGATCGAAGTCGCCGACGATAACGCCCACGATGTTGTTGGGGCGGTAATAGGTGTCGAAGTAGTTCTGGGCGTCCTCCATGGTGTAGGAGTTGAGGTCTGAGGGCCAGCCGATGACGGGCCAGTTGTAGGGGTGGCTCATCCAGAACATGGACTCGAACTGTTCCTGGAAGATGCCGGTGGGGGTTGACTCGGTGCGCATGCGGCGCTCTTCATGGACGACATCGCGCTCGGCGTAGAACTCGCGGAAGACGGAGTCGTAAAGGCGGTCGGACTCCATCCACGCCCAGAGTTCGAGTTTATTGGAGGGGACATTGATGAAGTAGAAGGTCATGTCGTTGTTTGTGAAGGCGTTCATCCCCGAGGCGCCCTCGGAGGTGTAGACGCGGTCGAACTCGTTCTTGACGGTGACATCGCGCTCGGCCTGGATGGACTGATCGAGTTGGGTGCGGATGGCGCGCATCTGCTCGGTGTCCTGCGCGGGGTCCCAGGGGTCCTGGATCTCGCCGTCCTTGTAGCGCTTGTACTGCTCGGTGAGCTGGAGGGTGAGGAGTTCGCGGCGGAGGCGGTCCTGCTCGGAGCGGAACTGCGCATCGCGGGCGGCGTCGCTGGTGCCGATGGTGTTGGTGCCCTTGAACATCATGTGTTCGAAGAAGTGCGAGATGCCGGTGATGCCGGGGCGCTCATTGGCGGAGCCGACCTTGGCGACCCACCCGGCGGCGATGATGTTGGGCTGCTCGGTGCGGGGGTAGAGGAGGAACTTCATGCCGTTGTCGAGCGTGAAGATCTCGGGCTGGACCTGTTGGGCGCGTGCCGTCGAGACGGCGGCGGCGACGATGGCGATGCAGGCGAGCAGACGGTGCCTCATGGTGGCTCCTGAAATGGATTGCGCGGATGAACGATTTTCCTGGACCGGCTCTGCCCCCCCTGAAGGTGGGTAGACCGATAACTTCGGGGTGGGAGGGGCCCACAACGGAAGAATACCGGAACCGGGGTCGGGGGTTGCCGGTCGGCGGGATCGATAAGCGGGCGTGATTCCGAATGGAGGGGTAAACCCGGGGATCGGGCGGTCCGATCGATGGAACTGGACTTATTTCCCTCCCATGGACCGGGGGTCTGGTTTCTCGTCTATGAATCAGCAGAGCGGATTGACAGTACGGCGGCATTCTCGCCGCGAGATTCGGCTGGAGGCGCTTCTTCGCGTTTCCGGCGCGTGCTCTTCGCAGGTGCGGCTGACCGGCTCATCGGGCGCGGAGGGGTGGGTCCGCGCGTTCGTTCTGGATGCGAGCGAGGGCGGGTTGCGGATCGATTGCGGTGTGTTCTTTCCGCGGCGGTCGATTCTGCACCTCAAGGTCATGGGGGCCAAGGAAGGCGAGCCCCTGCTGGCGACGGATATCCGCGTGCAGCGCGCTGAGATGACGGGCGGCGAGGGTCGCTATTCGCTCGGCACGGCGTTCGTCGATCGATCGGCGGCGGCGATGACTTCGGTCGCGGCGTTGCTCCGGCATCTCGGATCGGTGCAGGAGGATGCCGCATGATCGGGAGCGACGATCTGCTGATTCGTTGCCTTGTTGAGGAGGGCGTCGCCGGCGAGGATGCGGCGCGGGCGTCGGCGGTGCGCGCCCGCGAGGCGGGCCGGAGTCTGGAGGAGACGCTCGTCGAGGACGGCGTGGTGAGCACGAAGCAGATCGCGCTGGCGCGGTCGGTGCTCAGCGAGTGCCCGTTTGTTGATCTTGAGCACTTTGATATTGACATCCAGAATGCTTCGATGATGCCGCGCGGCGTGGCGGAGAAGCACCAGGTGTTCCCGTTGTTCGTTATGGACGGCGTGATCACGGTGGGCATGCTGGACCCGATGAACCTGCGGGCGATCGACCAGTTGCGTCAGATCCTGAAGGTTGAGCTGGACACGGTGTTGTGCGAGCGGGAGGCGCTGGGATCGCTTATCCGCAAGGCGTACTCGCTCGTTGCGAACCGCGACAGCGAGGAGGACAGCCGCGCACGTGTGACCCATGACGAGTTGACGACGGGCGATGAGCCGATTGTCGCGGCGGTGAATCAGATTCTGATGGACGCCGTGACGCAGAGCGCGAGCGATGTGCACATCAGCCCGACGGAGCGCGAGCTGCAGGTCCGGTACCGGATCGACGGCGAGCTGCAGGATCGGCAGGGGCCATCGATGAGCGCGCACGCGGGTGTGGTGCAGCGGCTCAAGGTGATGGCGGGGCTGGATTTGACGCAGACCAGGCGGCCGCAGGACGGGAAGTTCCGGTTTGAGCGCGGCAGTTCGCAGGTCGATGTGCGATTGAGCACGCTCCCGACGGTGTGCGGCGAGAACGTTGTGATGCGGCTCTTGCGGCCGCACTCTGAGATTCTCGACTTTGCTGAACTGGGGATGTCGGAGGACCTGTCGAAGCGGATCGAGGTGTTGATCGATCGTCCCTACGGGATGCTTCTCGTGACCGGGCCGACGGGCTCCGGCAAGACGAGCACTTTGTACACGGCGATCAAGCGGCTGAACACGCCCGACCGGAACATTATCACGATCGAGGATCCGGTTGAGATCCGGATGCACGGCGTGCGTCAGGTGCAGGCGAACGCGGAGATCGGGATGACCTTCGCGAACGCGCTGCGGTCGATTCTGCGGCAGGACCCGGATGTTGTGCTGGTGGGCGAGATCCGCGACCAGGAAACGGCGATGATTGCGCTGCAGGCGGCGCTAACGGGCCACATGGTGTTGTCGACCCTGCACACGAACGACGCATCGGGGGCGATCGCGCGGCTGAAGGACCTGGGCGTGCCGGCGTTTGTCGTGAACTCCGCGGTGCTCGGCGTGATCGCGCAGCGGCTGGTGCGTCGAGTGTGCGCGGACTGTGCGCGGCCGGCGAAGCAGGACGCGCGGATGCTGGGGCGGTTCGGTGTGCGGGCGGACGACGGGCAATGGGTGGAGGGCAAGGGCTGCGCGCGGTGCGGGGGTTCGGGGTTCCGCGGGCGCATCGGGGTGTACGAGATGTTGACGCTCGATTCGAGTGTGTGCGCTGCGATCGAGCGCGGCGCCTCGACTCAGGAACTGGCGCGGGTGGGGGAAGCGAACGGGATGCGCCCGATGTGGATGGACGGGCTGGAGAAGGCGCGGCGCGGCCTGACGACGCTTGAGGAGGTGTCGAAGGCGGTGGCGTCGGTCGATCTCGACGGGGATGAGACGCTGAGGTTGAGCGCATGAGCCAGATGAGCTTCCAGTACTGGGCGCTTGATCAGCGCGGCGCGCCGCAGCGCGGGGAGATTCGCGCTTCGGACGAGCGCGATGCGTATCGCAGGGTCGCGGCGCAGGGTCTGACTCCGACGCGGATTCGGGCGGCGGTCTCGGGTCGTTCCAAGCGGACGGGCCGCGGGCGTGTGAATCCGGCGTCGATCGCGAACTTCACCTACCAGTTGAGCGTGCTGCTCGAGGCGCGGATCCCGGTGGTGGAGTGCCTGACGAGCATCGCGGAGCAGGAGGAGAACGAGCGGCTCAAGGCGATCGCGATGGCGATGGCGACGAGCGTGCAGTCTGGCTCGTCGATCACGGAGGCGTTCGAGTCGCACTCGCGCGTGTTCGGGACGGTGTATGTGGAGACGGTGCGGGCGGCGGAGACCTCGGGCAATACGATTTCGGTGTTGTCGCACCTCGCCGAGGATGTCGAGGGCGGGCTTGAGTTACGCCGGACGCTCAAGGGCGCGATCACCTACCCGATCATCGTGGTGGTGGCGTTGTTCACGGCCGTGATGTTCCTGGTGACCTTCGTGATTCCGCGGTTCGCGACACTTTTCGAGCAGCGCGGCGTGGAGTTGCCGATTCTCACCGAGTTGCTGGTCGGGTTCGGTGGTTCGGTGCGTGCGTACTGGTGGCTGTATCTCGGGACGATCGTCATGGCGGTGCTGGGTATCCGGGCGGTGTGGGGGCGGCCCAAGGGGCGCGAGTTCATCGACGGCCTCCTCAACAAGGTTCCCCACCTGCGTGGCGTGCTGTGCGGCCTGGCGACGAGCCGGTTCGCGGGCGTATTGGGGATCGGTCTTTCGTCGGGGATCGGGTTGCTCGAGGGGCTGGAGATGAGCGGTCGGGCGAGCGGTCGGCCGCTGCTTCTGAAGGACTCGCGCATGCTGCTTGATGAAGTGCGCCGGGGCGGTCGGCTGGGCGACGCGATGCGCTCGTGCGGGTACCTGCCCGCGTTCGCCAAGCAGTTGATTCGCGCGGGCGAGGAGTCGGGTGATCTGCCGCGGATGTGCCGGATCATCGCGAAGTACTACACACGCGAGACGATGCACCTGGCCAAGAGCACCGCGACGGTGCTGGAGCCGGTGCTGATCGCGGGTCTGACGATGGTTGTTCTGATTGTTGCGCTCGCCGTGTTCCTGCCCATGTGGGACATGGTGACGATCATGGAGTGATGGTTTGTTGTCGGTGCCGATTGTGGCTGTTTTCAAGGTAAGGAGTCAGCAATGTCTAGTGTGATGAATGCGAAGAAGCGTGCGTTCACGCTGATCGAACTGATCGCGGTTCTTGTTGTGCTCGCGGTGCTCTCGGGCGTCGCGCTGCCGAAGTACTTTGATTACTCGGCGCGTGCGAAGTCTTCGGCGCTGCAGGGCGGCCTCGGCGGCGTTCGCAGCGCGATGGCGAACTTCTTCTCGAACTCGGTCGTCGAGGGCACCACCGCGTACCCGACGCTCGTCGAGCTGACCACGGCGGGCACGGTTCTCATGGATGAGATGCCGGTGAACCCGTACAACGGTCTGAGCAATGTGATCGCGGCGACTTCGGTCGAGGCGGCGGCGCGGACCGTTTCGGGCACCGCTGCGGGCTGGCGCTACTACGTCGATAACTCGGCCGATCCGCCCGTGGCGATCTTCTTCGCCAACTGCGACGACGAGACCAAGGTGTCGGACGGCTCGGGTGGTTTCAAGACCGCCAATGAGCTGTAAGGCGTGACGGTCACGAACGGCACGAAGTCGCTCGGGGCGCTCTGGAGGGGCGCCCCGGGCGGGCTTTCGTCACCGGGAGGTTTGGATGCACCTATCAGAGTTGAGATCGCGGTTTCGAAGCGGCTTCACGCTTGTGGAGCTGATCGCGGTGTTGATTCTGATCGCGATCGCCGCGACCTCCGCGGCGCCTGTGATGGACACGGTGGATCGCAGCCGCAAGGCGGGCATCCGGGACGAGGTCGCGCGCCGGCTGATGATGGCTCGTTCGCACGCGATGACGACCGGGATGCCGAGCGGCGTTCGGTTTGATGTCGATGCGCAGATGGCGGAGGGCCTGGAGATTGCCTCGTCTGGTGCCGCTCCCAGTGCGATGAAGATGCAGGGTCACGGGGAGGCGGTGGACTCGATGTTTGCGGGTGTCGCGATCGAGAGCGTCGTGCTGGATGGCGGCGGGTCGTACGACACGGTCTGGTTCTCGAACGAGGGCGCCCCCCACTACCGGACGGGCGGAGGCGTGTATGTTGGCGCGTTCACGCAAGATGCCGTGGTCACGGTGTCCGGGGGCGGGACGGTAACCGTGCGCATGGTGTCGGGGATGATCGAATGACTCGCCGCGGATTCTCATTGATCGAGGCGATCGCGGCGATCGTGATCCTGGGGCTGGTGGCGCCGGTTTCGATGGTGACGCTCCGGGACGCTGCGGCGGCGCGGAGTGAGACGATTCAACTGACGCGCGCGACCTGGCTCGCTAACGCGGTTCTAGAGACGGTGCTTGCGGATTTGTCGAGCGAGGATGCGTCGCTTGGCTTTGCGGCGCTGGCGGACGCGGGTGCGTATCTG
>CALFMQ010000021.1 GCA_937879825.1 uncultured Phycisphaerales bacterium | reverse complement strand
CAATGAACATCAGTTGACGAGTTCGCATGGCGCCTCCTCCGCATTCTTCGATCTCGAATGACCAACCCGCACCGCCGCCGACGCGCCGCGGCCATCCCACCCATCACCAACACCGCCCCCATGCCCGGCACTGGAATCGCTTCCACCCACAACGAGCGGTAGGTGCCGTCATACTGCATCAGGCGATAGGTCTGGCTGAGCGTGCCGCCGCCCACGACCTCGCCCGGCGTGCCGATTCCCGTGAAGCGCACATTGATGTCATTGCCGTCATCCCGAATCAACACCCGCGCCTCGCTGGCCAGCGCATAGTCGGCGCCGAAGCCACCCCGGAAGATCTCCACGCCATCGAACCCCGCCGGATCGATGATGCTGTTCACGCCCCCGGCGACGAAGAAGATCACGCTGTACGAAGTCGGCGTCGCAACGGGCGGGTTCGCAACGCTGACGGCCTGACCGTTCGCAGTGGGCCCGAACTCGGGCGGCACGACCGGATTGAGCGGATCGGTCGGGTCGGCAAAGTCCCCGAGCAGCGGGCCGCCGTTTCCGCCGATGCCGCCGAAATCGACCGCCCCCTGAATCTTGAAAAACTCACCGCGGGCCATACCCGCCAACGCCAACACCGCGGCTCCGATCATCGCTCGTGTCATGGCCCGACCTCCTGACTCGCCGTGCCCCTTCAGGTTATCGCACACAGAACAGGATGGAAGCAAAAAAGAACCGACGGGCCGTGAAGCCCGTCGGTCGAGTGCACTCAGTGAAGTGCTGCTGCTGTCAGTCGTGACGGATTAGCGACGACGACGGGCAGCGGCGAGGCCGGCAACGCCGAAGAGGGCGGCCGCGCCGGGGGTCGGGATGTAAGTCTCGACATAGAGGCCGTTGCCGTACTGGGCAAGGCGGTAGGGCTGCGACAGGACGCCGCCGCCGACGATCGTGCCGTCATTGCCAAGGCCGAGGAACTCGACGTTGACGTCCACACCGTTGTCACGGATGAGGATACGGACTTCGGGGGTGCTGTACGCAGCGGCCGAGGCAGCCGTGAACAGGCGAACCGCGTCGTTGCCGGCGTTAATGGCGCTGTTCACGCCACCAGCGACGAAGTAGATCGCCGAGAACGAGGTGGCGTTCGCCGTCGCGGTGTTGGCCAGCGAGGGAGCCGTCACGGAGCCGATCTGGCAGCCGACGCCCGCAGCCGCGAACGGAGCGAAGCTAAGGATGCCGGCGAAGTCGCCACCGATCGCCATACCGTTGCCGCCGACGCCGCCCATGTCGACCGCACCCTGAACCTTGAACGCCGCGGCATTCGCAGCGCCAGCGAGGGCCACAACAGCGGCCGCGCTAAGAATCTTTGCAACCATGTCTTTAATCTCCATCTCTACCTCAAACTCTCGGCAAGGAGCGATCCGCCTCGCCCTCATCCGGAGCCAGTTTCCATCTCTGAAGATACCCCCACACAACCCCCCACACAAGCAGAAAAACCATCGACTTTCGGGCATTCTCGACTCTCTCACGCAAACCTCACCCAGCTTAACCCCCCAGATATCCCCGACTCCGATGACCCCAACCCGAACACCGTCCTGAAAAACCCGCCGCTATGTGGGATTTCAGCCGATATCCAAACAAAATACGATCAAACTACGGGCACATCGTGCCCCAATCGCTCAGCACCAGGTTCAGGTCGTCAACATTCACCAGCCCGTCCCCCGTGATATCCGGGGCATTGCACGCCCCGACATTCTGACCCCAGTTGCTGAGCACCAGGTTCAGATCATCCACATTCACCATCCCGTCCGGCATCCCGCCCGCCCCGGTGATATCCGTCAGGCACGCGTTCACACTCGCCGGATCCCGCGGAATCAAGACATCGAACACCACCGGCCTGTGATCCGACGCCGTCGAAGTCGCGCCCGTGTTCCCGTTGGACATCAAACCGCCGTCATCGCCGGACCAGTACACAAAACCGGCACCGTTCGCCTCATCCTGCGAGAACGAACCGTTCGTGTTCGTATCGAAATACGCGGCCAGCTCGGAGTCCAGGCAGATGTAGTCCAGCCGAGAGTTCGATCCGGGGAACGTCCCGATCAACGCCGGCCCTCCGATCCCCTGACCCGCGATCGCCTCGACCGCGAAATTCTTCAGCCCCGTCGGAACGCTCAGTGTGCTGTGGTTGAAAACCCCGTCAAGCGACGCATCGATCGCGGTGAGCGTCGAATGTGCGTTGTAATCACCCATCGTGATCACGTTCACGCCCACGCCCTGCAGGTCCGTGTACGCAAGCTGCCCGAGCTGGTCCGCTTCCGCGGTCCGCTGCGCCACCGAGCCCGAGTCCGAAAACGCCTTGAAATGCGAGCAATACACGATCAGGTCATTCTCGGCGTCGGGGATGCCCAGCCGCACCTTCACCGCATTCCTCCGTCCCGGTGTGCTGATGTTCGTCGATGAGATAATCGTCCAGTCCGGTCGAATCAGAATCGCGTTGAAGTTGAACCCGTCGCCCGACGCCGTCCGGATGTTGTACCCCGTCAGGAACTCATCCCGGAACGCCGTCAGATCAGAGGTCGCGCCGAGGTCCAGTTCCTGGAACGCCACGATGTCCGGCATCAGCCCCATGTTGGGCCCCGCGCCGTCATCGTCGTTCACCGTGCAGAAGTCCCCGATCGCCTCGTAGGTGCTCGAGTTCGGCGCCCCGATCCCCTCCTTCACATTCAGCGTCATCACGCGGATCGAGATCGTCGGATCGCCGGCGCAGGGCGTGCCCGCCACCACGACCGAGTTCATCGCCGAACCGACCACCAACGCCAGCATCCCCGCAACCTTCATCGCGATATCTCCTTTCGGCGCACCATCGCCCGGCGCATCGATCGCCGGGACGGGCCGCATTCACCATGACCAGCACCGCGCCGCCGGACAACGACGCGGGTTCCAGTGTACCCCTGCCCCGCAGGGTTTCCCGCCAAAAGTCCCCCCAAAACGCGAAAACGGGCGAGAGCCGAAGCCCTCGCCCGTTCGAGGTCACATGCCGTCAGGCCAACCCGGCTTACATGCAGCCGAAGTTCGCCAGAACCACGTTCAGGTCGTCAACATCGACAAACCCGTCGTTGTTGGCCAGGTCACGGGGATCGCCCATGCCGACCGAGGTGCCGAACGCCGAGAGGATCTGGTTCAGGTCGTCGACGTCGGTCATGCCGTCGCCGGTGATGTCGCCGGCGCAGGTCGGGGTCGTCGTGAACGCGCCGAGCGCGACCGTGATCACGCCGCGGACGCGCTGCTCGGCTCCACCCGGAGCCAGCACGCCGCCGTTGTCATCGAACCCGTCCGCGTCCTCGTCGTTCATCAAGGTGTCGCCGCCGTTGCGGAAGCACACCGCGAGGAACCCGCCCGTATCGGACATGCCGTTGGACTGGAACATGTCCGACTCCTGGTCGTTGCCGAAGCGGCCGAGCATCAGGCTCGGGCCCGAGACCACGTTCGGGATCACGGTGCCGTTCTGGCCGCCCTGGACGATCTTGTGCGTCGAAGCGGTCGCCGAGTCGTAGACGAACAGAGCGCCGGTGCTGCCCACGAGGCGATCGCCGTTGGGATCGGAGGTGTCATAGAAGCCCTCGATCGCCGCCGTGTACGCCACGCGCCCGTTGTTGTCGATCGAAAGACCCGAGAAGGGATTGATAAAGTCCGTCGTGAAGGTCAGCGGCGGATTCTCGACCGTCGTGTAGAGCGGCTCGATCGTCGTCAGGCCGTCCGAGAAGGTCTGGCCCGACTCCGCGATCACGATCGGGGCGTTGTAGCCCGTGATCTCGCAGTTCGAGATGACCGGGTTATACAGGAGCACCGAGTAGATCGTGATCGCGCCGGTGCGATCCTCGAGCGTCACAACAACCTGACCCTTGGAGTTGATGTCGTACCCCTCGCAGGTGAACGAGCCCGAGCCCGTCGCCTGGCCGCCCGACACGAAGCGCAGATCGTTGCTCGCCGTCGCCGGATTGCCGTCGCCGTCCGCATCGATGTAGATGTGGCCGTCGGCGAAACCGTTCGCCGCGCCGCCCGCGGGCATGCGATCGACAACGAGATACAGCGGGTTCGAGGCGCTGCCCGTAAAGGGCGTCGAGCCCGAGTAGCCCACGCCGAACATGATGTAGTGATCCGTCGTCGCGCAACCGAAGTCGGGCGTCATCATCACCGGCTTGGACTGACGACAATCCGCGCTGGACTCACCAGCGGGGGTCGGCGTATTCACCTGATCCCACGCCCAGGTCGGGGTCTGCGGGTTCAGCAGCGGAGCGCCGGAATAAGTCCACACGCCCGTGCCGTTCAGGAAAGTGCCGGCGGTCGGCGGCGTGCCGCCGAAGGTCGTCATGCCGACGAGGTAGTTCGCGCCGTCCTTGATGATCGCGCAAGGCGTGGGCAGGAACGCGCCCGAACCGACCGCGCCGATGCCCGAGATCGAGCTGTCGAACATCGGGACGCCGTTCTGATTGAAGGTCGCGCCCGCGACGATGCCCGCGGTGTTCGACGGCGGATAGATGCTCGGGCCGCCGAACTCGATGTTGTTCTGGCCGAACGAAGAGTTGAACCGCGCGCCCCACACCGCAAAGCCGTCGTCGGCGATATCACCGACGATGTCGCTCAGGAAGAACCCGACGCCGTGCTGGATCACGCGGCCCTCGTAGAGGAACACGTTGTTCGAGCCCACCGCGCCGCCCGCGGCATCGGTCGTCCCGAGGCCGGCCAGCAGCGCTGTCGCGTTCGCGTCCATGCCCGCGCCGAGGAAGGTCGAAACCGCGCCCGAGAGCACGCCGTTCACATTCGCGACCGTCGCAGAGTTCTGCAACGCATCGGTCGAGTCGAGGAGCCACGGCACGTAGATGTTCACGCTGTTGAACGAGCCGCCCGCGCCGTCAACAACGGCCGCAGCGGTGGTCAACTGATACTCGCCCGCCTCCTGCGCCGCGGTGCGAAGCGGTGTCGCCGCAGGCGTGAGACCCGAATACCCGGCGCCGATCGCCGTGCCCGCAACCGCGAGCACGCCCGCGGCGCCGAGACGAACCATAACCTTCGTCATTGCTTTGACCTCTCTCTGATAAGTCCAGTTTCTCTTCACCCATCCGGCGCCCGAGACCCGCCCCGAGCCAAGCCGAAGTGCTCTCACAATATCAGGACACCCCCCGGATCGGCACCCCCTCCGACGCAGATTCGCACATTCTTCACCCTCACCCGCACACCCGAACGAGAAGCTCACAACAACCCGTGTCAATCGGGGAAAGATGCGCAAAATGGAAAACCGGCGGCCCGAAGGCCGCCGGCTGATTTCAGTCATTCCGAGTTGCCGAACGCGAACCGATTACGGGATGCGACGCATGCCGCTCGTATCGATCGACTGGATGAACGAGTTCGCCTCGGTCGTCACGCTGTTGCCGAGCCGCGAGTCGTTCGGGTACCAGAGCGTCGGGTTCTGCATCTGGGTCTTGTCGACCGTGTCGACGTGGCCGTCCCAGAAGCACGCGTTGATGCGCCCGCTGTGACGGATCGCGAGGTTGATGTTGCCCGCGGTGTTATCCCACGAAACAGAGTCCGGGTGGATCGGGGCGCGGATGCCGAACGCACCGAGCGGATCCTCCTCGTTCTCATCAACCCAGAGACTCGCATCGATCGTCGGCGTCGCCGAAACGATGTCGACATAGCCGTCGCAGATGCCGATCTTCTGCGCCGACAACTGGATCCGGTCCTGGCGCGGGATGTACGACGTCGGGAGCACGACTTCGCTGTCAACGCTCGCCGGCGAACGCAACTGCAAGCTGTCGATCACCGGACCGCCCGCCTCGGGAATCCGGCGGCCGGCCCACTGCCAGTACGCCGGCATGAAGAACGACGGCGCCTGCAGGCCGCTCGCCGCGTCCGCCGCCGCCTGGAGCGAAGCCAGGTAGCCGTCACTCGCCGTCAACTGCGACGACGTGAACACGTTGCGATTCGCCGGGTCCGAATACTTCTTCATGATCTGCACGAAACGCTCGCCGCGATCGATCTTCAGATCGTCCGCATCCAGCGCCGGCGTCATCCAGTCCCACGACTGCACGGGCAGGTCCGCCTCGGTATCCACCAGCGTCGCCGGCAGCTGACCCGCGTTGATCTGCAGATTCCGGCGGCCCGAGGTGTTCATCCCCGGAATCCAGTCCTGATTCTGCGAAGCGTATGTGCTGATACCGCGCATGAACTGCTGCTGCAGCGCCGCGCCCTTGCTCTGCCACGCGCTGCGACGTGCGCCCGACAACGCCGGGAGCAACACGCCGATCAGAAGCGCGATGATCGCCACAACAACCAGCAGCTCAATCAGTGTGAAGCCGCGGCCTTGCCTGCGAAGACGATCCATCATGGCTCTATCCCTTTCTGTCCAGGCACCGCGAACAACCCGCGGCCTCGAACCCAATGTGCCGTTCCACCGGGCATCCCCGAGCCAGACGCCCGGATGCCCATCCAATGCGAATCACGAAGGTTAAGCCCTCGTGAACACGTTGCCAACCGCCGGCGTCAACAATCGACCCAAACCAATGCCGACCATGAGCCCGACCGCCGACCTTTACCGACTCTACACCTTTCGTTCACCCCGCCAAGCCGGTTCCAAAAAAAGAAACCGGCCGCCCAATCCGGCGACCGGCTCGGATCGTTCGCTATTTGATCGGCAACTTCCGTATCAGCAGGAGTTCCCCCAGTTGGCGAGCACGATGTTCATGTCGTCACTATCAACGACCCCGTCGAAGTTGAGGTCACCTGAGGGCCCCGCGCCGCCCCACCCGCTAAGAACAGCATTTACATCGTCCGTCCCCACAGTGCAATCGCAGTTCGCATCGCCCGCCAGCTGCTCGCTCGCAAGATAGAGCGCCGCGAAGCTGCCCGCGGTCATCGCATCACCTACATCGTCCGTGTCAATATCCCCGTCAAGATCGAAGTCGAGGACAGGCGTATAGGCAGCGTCGTTCAAGCCAGATCCGAGCGCCGCGTGCAGCACGAGATAGTCGTCGAAGCATACGACGCCGTCCTCGTTGAGATCGGCGTAATGCGTA
This sequence comes from uncultured Phycisphaerales bacterium, assembly GCA_937879825.1. Taxonomy (GTDB): domain Bacteria; phylum Planctomycetota; class Phycisphaerae; order Phycisphaerales; family UBA1924; genus JACKHC01. Next base: position 418 of record CALFMQ010000021.1, on the reverse strand, counting down.
TCGAACGTGATAATTTCAAAGCCATACTCAAGATCGGTGACCGGCACAGACGGGGTCACAGGCATCGAGAAGTTAAAACCGCCGACGGTGGGAGAGGTATATCCCATCGCGCCCTGAAATACCCCCAGACGCAAAGGTATGTTTCCATTTCGCCCGACCATCAACCCCGACATGGGATAACCGCTAACCGCGCCACTGGTGGTGCTGCTCAGCATAAACCGCACAAACAGCGCATTCTTGTAGCTACCCATTGCAATCGGCGAGGAAACGCACGAAACACTCCCGCCGGAGGTACTGGTTCCTGTGTCGTCATCGACTTGAACCGACCCTCCCAGGAAACCAATGATTTCAATGGTCGGCGTGCACGCCGACGCAAAGGTCTGCTGATAAGTTCCCGACGCGCTTGTTCCCTGAAACG
>CALFMQ010000020.1 GCA_937879825.1 uncultured Phycisphaerales bacterium | reverse complement strand
GCGTTCCTGTACGACCTGCTGGGCGCGAGCCAGGAGCGGGTGATCAAGCCGAAGAAGTTCGCGCAGACCTCGATCGACGAGGTGATCATCGGGCACACGAACGAGCCGGAGTACAAGAAGCTGCAGTCGAACGAGCTGATGGAGGCGTTCCGCGACCGGACGATCCGGATCGATGTGCCGTACAACGTGCGGCTCGACGATGAGATCCGGATTTACCAGAAGGACTTCGGCGCGGACCGGATCAAGAGCATCCATATCGCGCCGCACACGCTGGAAGTGGCGGCGATGTGGGCGGTGCTGACGCGGCTGGAGGAGCCGAAGAAGGCCGGCGTGACGCTGCTGCAGAAGCTGAAGTTGTACAACGGCAAGTCGCTCCCGGGCTTCACGGAGGACTCGGTGAAGGAGCTGCGCGAGGAGGCGCTGCGGGAGGGGATGCAGGGGATCAGCCCGCGGTACATCCAGGACAAGGTGTCGAACTCGCTGGTTTCGGCGCAGGCGATGGAGGAGAAGCAGGTCAACCCGTTCATGCTCATGAACGAGCTGGAGGCGGGGCTGAGCCACCACTCGCTGATCACGGACGATGAGACGCGCAAGCACTACCGCGAGTTGCTGGCGGTGGTGATGCAGGAGTACGAGGACATCATCAAGGGCGAGGTGCAGCGGGCGATCTGCGCGGATGAGGACGCGATCAAGCGCTTGTGCACGAACTACATCGAGAATGTCCGGGCCTCGACGCAGCGCGAGAAGGTGCAGAACAAGTACACGGGCAAGTACGAGGAGCCGGACGAGCGGCTGATGCGGTCGATCGAGGAGAAGATCGACATCCCCGAGAGCCGCAAGGACGACTTCCGCCACGAGATCATGAACTACATCGGCGCCCTGGCGCTCGACGGGAAGAAGTTCGAGTACAACACGAATGCGCGGCTGTACAAGGCGCTGGAACTGAAGCTGTTCGAAGATCAGCGCGACACGATCAAGCTGAAGAACCTCGTGTCGAGCGTGGTGGACGATCAGACGCAGCAGAAGATCGATCTGATCAAGAAGCGGATGATCGATCAGTTCGGGTATTCGGATCGTTCGGCGGCGGATGTGCTGAACTATGTGGCGTCGATCTTCGCGCGGGGTGACGCGAAGGGGGATTGAGGGGCGTCAGGCAACGAGGCGTCAAGGCATCGAGGGATCGAGAAGGCGTTAGTTGCGGGTTGTGCGGACCTGCAGGTGGCGGCGGCGCTGCGATGACTCGTCGATGCGGCGCTGATGCGCGGTGAGCAGGTCGCTGCGTGTGATGACGCCGACGAGTTTGCCGGTGGCGCGATCGATGACGGGGAGTCGGCCGACGGTGTGACGGACCATGTGATCGGCGGCTTCGCGGAGCGTGTTGTCGTGGTAGACGATGACGGCGGCGCGTCGCGCGAGGTCGAGGAGTGTTGCGCCGGGTTCGACGCGCGGGTCCTGGATGACGCGGCGGGTGATGACGGAGTGGAGCAGGCCGGCGTTGTCCAAGACGGGGTATCCCTGATGGTCTGAACCGGGCGCGGCGCTGGCGAGCCATGCGCGGACTTCTTCGACGGTTTGATCGGCGCGGAGCGTGACGGGGTGTTGCGAGGCGGCCTGTGCGACGGAGAGTTGATCGAGGAAGTCGGGTTCGTATTCGTCGGGGACGCGTACGCCGCGGCGGGCGATCTTCTCGGTCATGATGGTGTTGCGCATGAGCAGCGACGAGATCATATAGGAAGCGGTGCATCCGCCCAGGAGCGGGAGCAGGCCGAGGGGCTGGAGTGTGGTTTCGAAGGCGAAGACGACGCTGGCGAGGAGCGCGCGTGATGCGCCGGCGAAGAGCGCGGCCATGCCGACGAGGGCGGCGATTCGGATGTCGAGGTGCGCGGCGGGGAAGAGATTTTCGATTCCGACGCCGATGATGGCCCCGGCGGCGCCGCCGATGGTGAAGAGGGGCGCGAGTGTGCCTCCCGAGGTTCCGCTGCCGAGCGAGATTGACCAGGAGACGAACTTCCAGACGGCGAGCGTGACGAGCGCGGTGAGCAAGAGGTTGCCCGAGAGCATGTCGGAGATGTTGTAGTAGCCGACGCCGAGTGTTCGGGGGAAGAAGAGTCCGACGGCGCCGACGGCGAGGCCGCCGATCGCTGGCCACCACATCCAGTGGACGGGGAGCTTTTCGAAGGCGTCTTCGATCGCGTAGACGGCGCGTGTGACGATGACGCTGAGAAGCCCCATGATCGCGCCGATGAACGCGTAGCAGGCGAGCGCGGCGCCGGTGGGCTGGGTGATATCGGCCATGTGGAAGACGGCGTGCGATCCCTCGAAGGCGTAGCGGACGCCGGTTGCGGTGGCTGCGGCGAGTGCGACTGGGACGAGTGATCGCGCGCGGTATTCGAAGAGCAGGAGTTCGACAGCGAGGAGGACAGCGGAGACGGGCGAGCCGAAGGTGGCGGCCATGCCCGCGGCGGCGCCGGCGGCGAGGAGCGTTTTGCGTTCGACGGCGGTGGTTCGGAGGACCTGGCCCAGGAGTGATCCGAGCGCGCCGCCGGTGGCGATGATGGGGCCTTCTGCGCCGAACGGGCCGCCGGTTCCGATGGCGATGGCGGCGCTGATGGGTTTGAGGAAGGTCATTCGCGCGGGGATTCGGCTCTCGTTGGTGATGACCTGTTCCATGGCTTCGGGGATGCCGTGGCCGCGGATGGCGCGCGAGCCGTAGCGGGCCATGAAGCCGACGATGAGTCCACCGATTGCGGGGACTGCGATGACCCACGGGCCGAGGCGGTTTCCGAGGGGTGTCTGGGGCTGGAATGTCAGGATGCCGTGGAAAGAGAGTCCGGTGATGAACCAGACGAGATGCATGAGGAGCTGCGCGATGACTGCTGCGACGGCGGCGAGGAGCAGCGCGAGGCATGCGATTCGGACGACGCTTCGATCGACGCCGCGTTGCGCCGGGGTGGCGGGGATGGAGTCGAGCGCCGGGGACAGGGACGGCGCGAGAGGGAGGCCGTCGGCGTCGGAGCGGAGTCTTTCGTGGGCGTCAGGCATGGGAGGTCAATGAGCGCAAGCGTGTGTGGCGTGAGAGGAAGACGCGTAAGAAGGAGGAAGAAGAAGAAGCCCTCACCCTACCATCTCCCAGAGGGAGAGGTGCTGAGGGCTGGACTTCGATTCGTGTCTTGGCTCGGCGGCGGGTTGTCGGGACGCGAGATTCATATCCATCTAGCTCGTCCAGTGGACGATGAGCATCGTGACGGTGAAGAAGACGACTCTGGTGGCGAGTGTAAGGCCGATGGAGTCGACGAAGTCGAGTTCGAGCCATTTGTTGAGCAGCCAGAACATGACGGCCATGGAGATCATCCAGGCGATGACGGCGAGGTGCTCGCCCATCAGGAGGGTGAGCACGAGGCGTACGGCGTCTGACCACGCGTAGATCGCGGCGAGGCGGATCGCGGTGATGGCGATGGGCATGTCGAAGCCGATCCAGAGCGCGCAGCATGTGATGTAGGCGACGAACGCGAGCGGCGTGATGATGGCGAGGCCGAGCAGTTCGAACGGGACCGCGCCCCAGCCGTCGGTGAGCCCGACCATCACGGAGAGCGCGAGGATTGCGATCCCGAGTGCGACGCCGGCGACGGAATATTCGTGTTTGAGACCTTCGCGGGCCTTGGCCTTGCGTGCGGCGGCGGCGAGAGCGGGGAGGAGTTCGACGCCGCACTCCGGGCACTTTGTGGACTTGAGGCCGACGATGGAGTAGCCGCACTGCGGGCACGCGGCCTCTTTGCGGATGCGGGCCTGATCTTTGGAGACGGCGACAGCGCCGTGGCCTGTAAAGACGACGCCGCGCGCGACGGCCGATGGATCGTGCGGACCCGCGGAGGTTGCGGGGGGTGTGGGCTCGGGGCGGTCATCGGGGACTTCGAGGGAGAGTTCCTCGTGATCCTTGGGGTTTTCGCTCGGGTCGTAGCGGTGGAAGGTCATTGATCGATCTCCTTCGTGATGGCCGCCATTGGAGCGCAATGTAGCAACCCGGCCCCCCCCCAGACGGGTGAGTCTGGCTCTCGAATGCGTTGGGGGATTTGGCCCGAATGGTGTGCGGGTCTTAAGCCCGGGATCGGTGGGGTCGATACCGATGAGGTTCGCAGTTCCCCGAAAACAGGAGAGCGGCCCCATGGCATCGCAAACTGATCTGACCGGCGTCGAGCGCACCTTCGGGACGGACGAGATCATCGTCTCGAAAACCGATATCAAGGGTCGGCTCACTTATGTGAACCAGCTCTTCACGAAGATCGCTGACTACACGGAGGAGGAGTGCATCGGGCAGCCGCACAACATGGTGCGTCACCCGGATATGCCCCGCTGCGTGTTCAAGTATCTGTGGGACACGATTCTGTCTGGGAACGAGATCTTTGCGTACGTGGTGAACCGTTGTAAGTACGGCGACCACTACTGGGTGTTCGCGCATGTGACGCCCACCTTCAACTCGCAGGGCCAGATCACCGGGTTCCACTCGAGCCGGCGGAGCCCGAAGCGGTCCGCGATCGCGACGATCGAGCCGATCTACCAGCAGTTGCGGGCGATCGAGCGCGAGCACCGTCTGCCCAAGGATCAGATTGCGGCGTCGATGCCGGTGTTCCTCTCGAAGCTGGAGGAGATCGGTATGACGTATGAAGAGTTCATGTTCAGCACCGTTGCGTAACCCAAGAAGTGGAGCGAGTCATGCAAGCCGTGATGGATACCCCCGATACCGTCAAGCCCGCTTCGGATCGCAACATGATCGAAGAGGCGCGCCGAGTGTGTGAGGCCGCGTCGCAGGGCAATCTTGAGGTGCGCATTCTAGGGATCGATCCCGAGCATGAGATGGCGCCGATGTTGTTCGCGTTGAATCATCTGCTGGACATGTCCGACGCGTTCGTGCGTGAGGCGACGGCGTCGCTGTCGTACGCGGGGCAGGGCAAGTTCTTCCGGCGCGTGCTGCCCGAGGGCATGCTCGGGACGTTTGCCAACGCGGCACGGACGATCAACGAGACGACCGACCGCATGGGCAGCGAAGCGAAGGAGCTTCAGGTTGCCCGTGAGCGGCAGGCCGAGCAGCAGAAGCAGGAGCGTGAGGCCGCGGAGGAACTGGCCAAGAAGGTCGATCAACTGCTGCACGTGACCGAGGCGGCGAGCGAGGGAGACCTGACGCAGGAGATCACCGTCACGGGGACCGACGCGATCGGTTCGCTGGCGACGGGTCTGTCTTCGATGATGAGCGCGATGTCGAGCGTTCTGGGCGAGGTCGGCGCGGGCGCCGAGCAGATCGACCAGGGTGCCGGGCAGTTCGCCAGCGCCTCGCAGGCGTTGTCGGATGGTTCATCGCGTCAGGCGTCGAGCCTCGAGGAGATCAGCGCGTCGCTCGAAGAGATGTCGACGATGATCCAGCAGAACGCTGAGAACACTGTGCAGGCGTCGGGCATCTCGAAGGAGAGCCAGGACGCGGCGGGCAAGGGTCTGAGCGAGATGGCCTTGATGACCGAGGCGATGAGCCAGATTACGAGTTCGAGCCAGGAGATCTCGAAGATCATCAAGATCATCGACGAGATCGCGTTCCAGACGAACCTGCTTGCTCTGAACGCGGCCGTCGAGGCTGCGC
>CALFMQ010000019.1 GCA_937879825.1 uncultured Phycisphaerales bacterium | reverse complement strand
CCCATCCCGATCACGCACCCCGTCATGATCCGCGTCCCGACCGCCGTCTTGGCGTGATCGCCGATGATCGCGCCCAGGTAAGTCAGCCCCGTACGCTCGGTCTTTCCGTCGTGCGTCGCCTTGCCCGTCACCTCGCCGTAGGTATTCAAGAGGTTCGAATTCACTGTCGCCGCACCCAGATTGACCCACTCGCCCACCCACGAGTCGCCCAGGTGCCCGTCGTGCACCTTGTTCGCGAACCCTTGGAAAATCGTCCCCCCGATCTCCCCGCCCACCTTGCACACCGGCCCGATCGCGGTCTTCGCCTTGATGAGCGACTGCTCAGCGATGTACGACTTCCTGCCGATGTACGCCGGGCCGACGATCACCGCGCCGGGGCGCACCACCGCCTCATCATCAATCACAATCTTCCCGCGTTCCGCATCGAGAACCACGCTCGGGTACACCTCCGCCTCGGGCGAGATGAAGATGTCCTCCTCCCCGATCGCCATCACGCCGGGCGGCAGTTCCTGCGACTCCCGCCCCGCCAGCACCTCAAGGTCCCACGCCAGCGCCGCGTCCCGATGCCGAATCACATCCCACGGCCGACTCAAAACCAACGCGCTCCCCACCGTCGCCTTCTTCACATCTGCCGGGAGCGTCCCCGCGCTGAGAAACGCCTTCGCGTCCTTCTCACGGAGCAGCGCGCACATCACCGCGCCGTCACCGTCCACCAGCGCCTGACCCGCCTTCAGTTCCAGCGCCTCATCCAGCGGCAGCACGCACCGCCCATTCACGCACAACACTTCCCCCCGCACCGCCCCGCCGTCATTCACCGGCAATCCGAACCGCTCCCGCGCCACATCCGCCAGCAGACCGCGTGACGCGGGCACAAGAAGACCCGCCACCCCGTCCTCACTCCAGGCCGACCAACGCTCCAGCGTCGTCGCAGCCCCAGTGCGCACCTCGAAAGACGCCCGCAGGTCCGTCAGCGGCCCAAGTACACCACCCCCGTCATCAAACACAATCATCCGCGCCATCCGCGCAGTCTAAAGCATTACTCCCTCTCCCCTCCGGGGAGAGGATGTCACGAACAGAGTGAGCGACAGGTGAGGGGTGGACTCCCTCCCTCCCCCGTCGCCGACGGGGGAGGTGTCGTGCTACGCACGACGGAGGGGGGCGCTCATCACGCGATGCCTCGATGCCTAGATGCCCTACCATCTCACCCGTGAACCTCCCGCCCATCATCTTCGACTTCGACGGCACCATCGTCGACTCCGAACCCACCCACGGCCGCGTCCTCTCGCAGCTCCTCGCCGAACATGACCTCCCATTCGAGCCCGGCCCTCATGTCGGCCTGCCCGACGAGGCCGTCATCCGCGCCGTATTCGCCGACAACCACCGCGAACTCACCGATGACGACCTCGCCGCACTCCTCGCGCGCAAGTGCGAACTCATGGCCGCCGCCATCCGCGCGGGCGAACTCGATCCCTATCCCGGCGTCGTCGAGGGCGTCCGGTGGTTTTCCATCGAGCGCAGGCCACTGGCCGTCTGCTCCGCAGCGTTCCGCGCCGACATCACCGCCACCCTCACCGCGCTGGGCATCCTGAACTGCTTTCAGGTCGTCGTCTCCGCGGAAGATGTCACCATGGGCAAGCCCGACCCCGCGCCCTACCGGCTCGCCGTCGCGCGCCTCGGCGCCACACCCGGCAACTGCACCGCCATCGAAGACTCAGTCGCGGGCGTTTCCTCGGCCCTCAACGCGGGGTGCAAAGTCCTCGGGGTGGGCCACACAACCCCCACCGACCATCTCCGCGCCGCGACACGCTTTTTCCGCACCATCCGCGAAGCCATCCAGTATTTGAAACACTGACACCGGGTGGTGTGCTCCCTCCCCCGCCGCCGGTGGGGGAGGCAAGGAGGGGGTCGCTCACTGCGAGCGTAGCGAGCATCAACTTTTCTCCCTCCGGTATCCTTCCCGCTCCATGCCCACCAAAAAGAAACTCACCTACGCCGACTCAGGCGTCTCCATCGATGAGGGCGACCGCTTCGCCGACCTCATCCAGTCCCACATGCGCCGCACGCACGGCCCCCGCGTCGTCCAGCGCCCCGGCGGCTTCGCGGGCCTCCTCCGACTCGACTTCAACGAGTCACTCTTCAAACGCAACTTCCAGGACCCCGTTCTGGTTGCCTGCACCGACGGCGTCGGCACCAAAATCGTCCTCGCACGCGAACTCAACAAGTGGGACACCATCGGCATCGACCTCGTCGCCATGAATGTCAACGACCTCGTTGTCGAGTACGCCGAGCCCCTCCTCTTCCTCGACTACATCGCCTGCAACAAGGTCGTCCCAGAGCAACTCGAGCAGATCGTCGCGGGAATCGCCGAGGCCTGCCGCACTGTTGGTGCTGCGCTTCTGGGCGGCGAGACCGCCGAGATGTCCGACCTCTACCAACCCGGCGACATCGATCTCGCCGGCTTCGCGGTGGGCGTCGTCGAACTCAAGCGCGCGAGCGACGCCACACGCGTTGAGCCGGGCGATGTGGTCATCGGCCTCGCGTCCGACGGCGTCCACTCCAACGGTTATTCACTCGTCCGCGCCGTCGTCACCCAAGCCCACCTCAACCTCAAGCGCGTCTACACCGAACTCGACGAGAAGAAGTCACTCGGC
>CALFMQ010000018.1 GCA_937879825.1 uncultured Phycisphaerales bacterium | reverse complement strand
TCTGGTCCGTCATCGACGCCGGCCCCTACGGCACCTTCATCCGCGGCCTCAACGCCCGCTAGCCCCCCGCCTCTTCGTGTAAACTGCCCGCCCTATGAGCACCACCACGACACGGAAGCCGGAGAGCAAGACCATGGCAGGGACGACCCACAAAGTGACGATGATCGCGGGCGACGGCGTCGGCCAGGAAGTCGCCGACGCCACCAAAGCCATCCTCAAGGCCGCCGGCGCACGCATCGACTGGGAAGACGCGGTCGCCGGCAAGAAGGCCTTCGACGCCGGCATCGCTTCGGGCGTCCCCGACGACACAATCGAGTCGCTCCAGCGCACCCGGGTCGCCCTCAAGGGCCCCCTGGAAACCCCCGTCGGGCACGGCGGCAAGAGCGCCAATGTCACCCTCCGCAAACTCTTCGAGATGTACGGCAACATCCGCCCCTGCCGCGAACTCCCCAATGTGCAGGGGCCCTTCGCCGGTCGCGGCATCGACCTGATTATCGTGCGCGAGAATGTCGAGGATCTTTACGCGGGCGTCGAGCACATGCAGACGCCGGGCGTCGCGCAGGGACTCAAGCTCATCTCCCGCAAGGGCTGCGAGAAGATCATCCGCTTGGCCTTCGAACTGGCCACTTCGCTCGGGCGCAAGAAGGTCTCCTGCTCCACCAAGGCCAACATCATGAAACTCACCGAAGGCATGCTCAAGCGCACCTTCGAGGATGTGACCAAGGAATACCCCGGTTTCGAAACCGACCACGTCATCGTGGACAACCTCTGCCACCAGATGGTCATCCGACCCGAAATCTACGATGTCGTCGTCCTCACCAACATGAACGGCGATATCGTCTCCGACCTTACTTCGGGCCTCGTCGGCGGCCTCGGCATCGCGCCCTCGATGAACCTGGGCGATGAGGCCGTCATGTTCGAAGCCGTCCACGGCTCGGCCCCCGACATCGCCGGGCAGGACAAGGTCAATCCGACCGCCCTGCTCCTTTCGTCGGTCATGATGCTCCGCCACCTCGGCGAGTTCGAGACCGCCGACAAGGTCGAGCACGCCCTATACTGCACCTATGAGGACGGCAAGGCGCTCACCGGCGATATCGCCCGCGGACGCCCGAGCGTCGGGACGAAGAAGTTCACCGAAACGGTCATCGCGAACCTCGGGCGCAACTGCTCCAAACTCGAGAACCGCGCCTTCAAGCCCATCAAGATGCCGAGGGTCGACTCACGCCTCGACTTCGTGCAGGCCAAGTCGCGCCGCGATGTGGGCGTGGATATTTTCATCGAGTCCGCGCTCATGCCCGAGCCGATGGGCAAGGCCCTCGACGCGATCGTCGAAGGCACACCGTGGCAACTCAAGATGATCTCCAACCGCGGCTCACAGGTGTACCCCGTCAAGGCCGCGGCGTTCGACGGCATCGACCACCACCGCTGCCGCTTCTACAAGCGCGACGGGTCGGGCGTCTCGGAGTCCGAGATTCTCGATCTGCTGACGAAGGTCGGCGCCAAGCACCGCTGGGTACACCTGGAGCGACTCGCTCAGTACGACGGCGTTGACGCATTCTCAAAGGCGCAGGGAGAGAACTGAGTTCCTTGGAGCCGCGAACGGGAGTGAGCGGACAGTTGGGCCTGCATCCCGAGAAGATCGACGTCCTGTCCGCTCGTTGCCACGCGCGGCTCTAATCCATCCGCAACACTTCGATCAGCCGCGCATTCCCGTGCGCATGCTGCGGGTCCGTCACCTCGAATGCGGCGCACATCCCAGTCTTCATCTCGAAGTATTCATCCTTCGCCAGCATCCCGCACACGCGCGACAACTGGGGGTTGTGCCCCACCAGCGCGACGCGATCCCCTCGTTGGAACCCGCCGATCAACTCGAACACGCCGCTGGCCGGCTCATCGACGATCAGGCGATCGTCATAGGCCAGTTCAACGGCGAGCGAGTGATTGACAAGCCGCGCTGTCTGGTCGGCGCGGACGAACGGGCTGGCGACAATCCGGGTCGGGGCATCGTTCCGGCCCGCCAACTGCTCGCCGAGCCACTCCGCCTGACGCTCTCCCCGCGGCGCGAGTTCCCTCTCGCGATCACGGCCCGTAGGTGAGTCCTGCTGCGCCTTGCCGTGCCGGATGATGTACAGGTGCATCCCGCCAGCATACCCGCCGCACGCGTCTACACTGTGTGACCATGGACCCCAAACCGCCCTCCGACATCCCCGCCATCCGCGTCGTCATGATGCCCCGCGACACCAACCCGCAGGGCACGATTTTCGGCGGCGTGCTCATGTCGCTCATCGACCAGGCCGCCTTCATCGAGTCCATGCGACAGGCCCCCCACCGCTACGTCACCGTCTCGATGGAGACGATCGAGTTCAAGGAGCCGGTGCTCGTCGGCGATGTCCTCTCGCTCTGGGCGCACACAGAGCGCGTCGGGCGCACCTCCGTCCGCGTGCGCGTGGATGTCCGCGCCTCACGCCGCGGCTCCGCGTCCGAGATCGATGTCACATCGGGCGTCGCCACGCTCGTGGCGGTGGATGCACGCGGCACCCCCGTCCCCGTCGCTTCTGAATGGACGGCGTAGGGAGCGTCAGTCGTTGAATGTGATTCCGCCCGCGGCCAACCCCTCGATCAGCGGGCCGAGGTGCTTCTCATACCGACGCCATCGATTGAGTGATGACTTGTAGATCGGCTGCCGCACCTGCTCGTTGCTCGCCGTGAAGACGACGCGCTCGCTCTCCCAGAACCGCAGGCACGCGTCGTTCCACGGCAGGCCGATCGCTTCGAGCATCTCGCGCGACTTGCCCTCCAGGTCGGCCACGAGTTCCTCGTACTGAATCTCGTAGATCGGCATCGGGAGAATCCGTCGCCAGTGGTCGAACATCCGGCGGCAATCGATGCAGTACGACGCCGCGTCCCGCAAGTCGCACGACCAGCTGAGACTCGTCGAGAAGTGCTTCGTGAAGCACGACATGCAGGTGTCGCGTTCGTCGCGCCGGACATGAATCACCCGCGCATCGGGGAACATCGCGTAGATCAACCCCAGGTACAGCACATTGCTCGGCAGTTTGTCCGTGATCAGCTTCGCCTTGTCATGGACCTCGCGGTATCGGCCGGCCGCCGTCGCCGCCACTCGGTTGAGCGATGCGGGCGTGATCTTCGACGGGTCCTCCAACAGCGGCGGGAACGCGTCGAATCCCTTCTGCGTGATCTCGGACACGGCGTCCGGGATGATCGAGAGTTCGCCGCCCGGCGCGACATCCGGATGGCACGCCAGAATCTGCTCCACCAGACTCGTGCCCGATCGCGGCATGCCGCAGATAAACACGGGCCCGTTCATCTGCTGGGCGGCGCGCGGGAGCTTCGCGACGACCTCCGGCGTCCACGCCGCGATGCACCGATCCGTGGCGCGCCGATGCTGGCCGCCCACGAAGCGCACATCCACTTCCTTGTTCGCCCGCGTGTACGCCTCGAACGCCTCGTCGTAGCGGCCCGCGCGATCAAGCATGTCGGCGAGCCGGAACAACACACCCACACGAAGCGTCGGTCGGTTCCGCTCCTCCAGCGCCCTGTTGAGCAGCTCGATGCCCTCGTCGTACCGCTTCTGGTGGCGGCGGACCTGCGACATGCAGATCCAGATGTGGCTGCCCTCGACCCCGTTCGCCAGCGCCTGCTCCAGCACGCGCTCCGCCTCCTCGTAGTCGTCCTCGAGGAACAGCATCTCCGCCAGCCCCGAGTATGACGGCTGGCTCTTGGGATTCACCCGAATACCCTCGCGGAGCGATTGCTTGGCGAGGTCCGCTCGCCCCTCGCGCCGGTACGCGAGCCCGAGTGCGTTGTGGAATCGTGCATCGTTGGGATCGGCCCGAATCGCCGCGAGGAGTTTCGCCTTGCCCGGCACCATCTGGCCCAGCGTGACCTCGCAATACCCGGTCGCCCACAGCAGGTCCGGGTCGCGCGGCTTCTTCGCCAGCGCCCGCCGGAAAATCGGCAAAGCTTCCAGATACTGGCCCGCGTCGGCGAGACGGCGGGCCATCGCAACAGGATCTCCCAGTTTGCTCTTTCCCATGGGGCCGATTGTAGCCGTCCGACCGAACCACCGGCGGCTTCGCGTACACTCAAGCCCATGCGCAACGTCGAACTCATCACGACCGGCGGCACCATCGAGAAGACCTACGACGAGGCGCTCGGGCGCCTGACCAACGCCGGGTCCATTGTTGCCAGAATGCTGAGCCGTTTGCGGCTCGAGAGCACGCGCGTCCACGTCCGCGAACTCATGAGCAAGGACTCACTCGACCTGACCGATGACGACCGCGCTCTCATCGTCCGCGCCGTCAGGTCCGCGGCCGGGCTCTCCGACGCCGTGGTCATCCTCCACGGCACCGACACACTGGCCATCACCGGCGAGTGCATCCTCCGCGACGTCTCGGACATCAGGGTCCCGGTCGTCCTGACCGGCGCGATGCGCCCCTTCGAGATGAAGCGCTCCGACGCCTTGCAAAACCTCACCGAGGCGCTGCTCGCATCTTCCTTCATCGCTCCGGGCGTCTATGTCGCCGGGCACGGGCGCGTCCTGCCCTTCCCGGGAGTCGTCAAGGACCGCAAGCGCCAGACCTTTGTCCGCGCCGACGAACTCGAGGCGTGAACGAAACAGGCCCGCCGGACGCGCCGACGGGCCTGATGGATTTCAGTCAGAACTTGGCCCGACTCAGTTCGAGTCGCTCTGCACCGCCGGCTTCGACTCCCCGATCAGAATCTCGCCCATCTGGATCGAGAGCGTCGTCGGCTCGTCGCGTTCGGCGCCCAACGCCTCGGCGGCCTCGGCGGCCTCGGCGAGCATCGAGCCCTCGTCCTCCATCTCCGTCGCCGGAGGCTCGGCCAAGTGCGCCACTTCCAGATTCTGGTACACGCGGAAGCCCGTGCCCGCGGGAATCAGGTGGCCGAGCAGCACGTTCTCCTTCAGACCGATCAGCTGGTCCGTCGCGCCGCGCAACGACGCTTCGGTCAGCACCTTCGTCGTTTCCTGGAACGAAGCGCCCGAGAGGAACGACTCGCTCTGGAGCGACGCCTTGGTGATGCCCAGCAGAAGCGTGCGCCCGGTCGCCGGACGCGGACGCTTGGCCTTGGCGGTCGTCTTGCCCTCTGCCTCCGCCTTCGCGTTGGCCTCGCGGATCTCCGCCTTGGTCACCATCGCGCCGACATTGAGCCCGGTCTCGCCCGCGTCCGAGATAATCGCCTTGTCGCCGACCTCGGAGTTCTTGGCGCGGAACATGAACTTGTCGACCACCTCCTGCGACAGGAGGTCCGTGTCGCCGGCCGTCTCGACCTTCACCTTCCGCAGCATCTGCGCCATGATGGCTTCGATGTGCTTGTCATTGATGGTGACGCCCTGCGCGCGGTACACGTTCTGCACCTCGCCCAGCATGTAGTCGTACAACGCCTCTTCGCCCTTGATCTTCAGGATGTCATGCGGATCGAGCGGGCCGTCGATCAACTGCTCGCCCGCGATCACATGGTCGCCCGAGTGCACGAGCAACTGGCGGTCCTGCGGCACGTGGTGATCCTTCTCGATCCCGCCCTCGGAGATCACGCGGATCGTCATCTTGCCCTTGCGCTTGTCCGAGTGAATCTCGACCGCGCCCGAAATCTCCGCCATCTGCGCGGGGTCCTTCGGCTTGCGTGCCTCGAAGATCTCGGTCACGCGCGGCAGACCGCCCGTGATGTCGTGCGAACCGGCGCTGCCCCGCGGCTGACGCGCCAGCATCTGGCCGGCCTTGATCTCCTGGCCGTCGGCGACTTCGATGCGCGCCTTGGCGGGCAGGTAGTGGAAGTCCAGGATGTGCCCATCCTTGTCCACGACATTGAACGCCGGGTGCTTCTCGCCCTTGTGCTCGATCACGACCAGCGCCTTCTTGCCGCCGCCGGCGTCCTCTTCGCGGACCGTCTCGTTCAGTTCGATATCGACGAACTTCACGAAGCCGTCCTTCTCCGCGAGAATCGGCGTCCGGTGCGGGTCCCAGCGGACCAGCTGGTCGCCCTTCTTCACCTTCGTCCCGCTCGCCACCGAGATTTCAGCGCCGTACGGAACCTTGTACTTCTCGAGCTCGCGCCCGCGATCGTCGAGCACGAGGCACTCGCCGTTGCGCTTGAGCGCGACGATGATGTCCTTGCCGTCCTCGTCCTTCACGGTCACCTCGTTGCAGTCACGCAGCTCAACGGTGCCGCCCATCGCCGCGCGGATATCCGTCTCGACGAGTTTGGTCGTCGCGACGCCGCCCGTGTGGAAGGTACGCATGGTCAGCTGCGTGCCCGGCTCGCCGATCGACTGCGCGGCGATGATGCCCACGGCAAGGCCCTGCTCGACCAGTCGGTTCGTCGAGAGGTCACGCCCGTAGCACAACGCGCACGCGCCGCGCGGGCTGTCGCACGTCAGCAGCGACCGCACCTGCACCGCGTCGATGTTCAGTTCCGTCTCGATGCGGCGCGCCGCCTCGTCCGAGATCTGCTCGTTCTCGCGGACGATCACCTCGTCGGTCACCGGATGGGTGATCGTCGTGCGCGCCACGCGTCCGGCGATCTGGTCGCGCAGGGGGACATCGACCTCTTCGCCCTTGTAGAGCGCCCGCTTGGTGATACCGCGCTTGGTCTTGCAGTCGTGCTCGTTGATGATGAGCGACTGCGCCACGTCGCACAGCTTGCGGGTCAGGTATCCCGAGTCCGCGGTCTTCAGCGCGGTGTCGGCCAGACCCTTACGCGCACCGTGCGTCGAGGAGAAGTACTCGAGAACGTTCAGCCCCTCGCGGAAGTTCGCGCGGATCGGGGTCTCGATGATTTCGCCCGACGGCTTGGCCATCAGGCCTCGCATGCCCGCCAGCTGCTGCATCTGCGACACGTTGCCGCGCGCGCCCGAGTCGGACATCAGGTACACCGGGTTCAGGTAGTGCTTGCCCTTGCCCTTGTCGTCGATCGGCATGTACGCGCCGGTGCCCGGCTCGCGTCGGTCACGCTTGAGCGTGTCGATCAGGCTCTTGGTCACCTGCTCGCGGCAGTGGGCCCAGATGTCCAGGAGCTGGTTGTAGCGCTCGCGCTCG
>CALFMQ010000017.1 GCA_937879825.1 uncultured Phycisphaerales bacterium | reverse complement strand
ACGAAGAGACAGACGACGAGGACGAGGACGCGGAGAGCGAGGCCGAGGACTCTGAGGAGGAGGACGAGGAAGAACTCGAGTACGAGTATGTCGATGAGGACGGCAACCCCATCCCCGCCGACCAACTCGACCAGTACGACTTCGGCGACGAGTCCGAGGAAGAAGACGAAGAGGAAGAAGAGGTCGTCTGACCCCCCTCACCATCGACGCACACAATAGGCCGACCTTGGGTCGGCCTTTCTCATGCGCTCTCGATGCCACGTTCAGGATGCGCGCGTAATCGTCTTACTTCCCCACCAGCGCCCGCCACACATCGCCGAGCCCGATCGAGTCCACGCTCGCGTCCGCCTGCTTGATCTCCGCCTCGAAGTCCCTGAGCGTTACCGGCGGCGCGATCTCGCCCGAATCCGTGTCGTCGGCGCGCACCAGCCCGAGCGAGCCGTTGCCCGACGCCGTCACCACCCAACGCCCCTCGCCCAACGCGCGGTACACCGCCTTGCCGTGCTCCGCGCCCGCGCAGTCCCAGTCCACATCGTCGTACACCGGGTCGATCACCAGCGCCTGACTCGGCGGCGTCTGCGCATCGAACACGCGCCGAATCCACAGCCGGCTGTCCACCACCACATAGTCAACATAGATCTCGCGCGACGGATCGTAGGGCGTCGCGATCTCCTTGAGCACGCCCGACGCATCGCGCACCCGCACCGAGAGCTTCTGATCCCTGACAATCAGTTCCGTCACGACCGTCTTGCGCACCGCGTCGTTGTACCGATCGCGGAGCGACGCGTACTCGAGCGAGAGGTCCTCCAGCCGCTGGCGGTACACCGTGGCCGAGATCTCGGCCCGCATGAATCGGTACCCCATCACGCCCCCCACGCCCGCGAGCACAACCAAGGCGCTGGTGGTGGCGAGTTTCGAGATGGACATCGATCGGCGCCCCATGACAGAAGTCTCCCGCATCATCCCTACATCGGCCCATTCGCCGACCGGCCCTGAACCCTAGGCCGCGATGTGCCACCCGGGAGTGGTGGTACGGGCGCTGTGCGGTTTATCCGGGATGCGACGACGCGATGGATCGAGCCGAGCGAGATCGCGAACTTCTACGGATACTCCTGCCGCGTCGGGCGGATCATCACATCGTTGATCTCGACATGCGCGGGCTGGCCCGTCATGAAGCACACCAATCGCGCGATGTCATCGGGTTCGAGGACCGGCGCGATGGACTCCATCAGCGCACCGAACTTCTCCGGGTCGTACCCCGCCGCTTCCTGGAACTCCGACCGCACAATCGCAGGGCAGATCAGCGACACCCGGATCCCCTTGGGCGCCAGTTCGCGCCGGACCGCCTCGGCGATCGCACCGATCGCGAACTTCGACCCGCCGTACATCGACGAGAAGGGCGAGATGTTCTTGCCCACGCTCGATCCGAGCACGAGGATGTCCCGCGCCCGCTTGGGATAGTCCTTCGACCGCTCCGCGTCGTCGCGCATCCGCTGGCCCGCCGCCCGGATGAGCCGCGACGCCCCCACCACATTGAGCGTGTACATCCGCTCCCACTCGCCCTCATCGGATGTCAGCGGCGATCCCGCCAGCCCGCGACCCGCATTAACCAGCACCAAGTCCGCCTCGCGCCCGAACTCGGACGAGGCGACATCCAGCATCGTCTCGATCACACCCGAGTCCGCCGCGTCCCCGGCCACAACCACACCGCGGCCCGCCCCATCCCCCAACGAGGCGATCTGCGCGACCAAATCGTCGAGCCGCTCCTTCCGCCGCGCATTCACGACGACCGATGCGCCATGCCGCGCCAACTGCAGCGCGCAGGCACGACCGATCCCCGCCGAAGCGCCCGTGATGACCGCCACCCTTCCCGATAGACCGCCCGCTGCTGATGTGCTCATGCAGGTAAGCGTAGCGGACGGGCAAAGGGTCAATAGCGCCTGAGCACGCCGATCACCACACCCTGGACCTTGCAGTCCTTGACGATGATGGGCTGGAAATCCGGGTTGGCCGGCTGGAGACGGATCTGGTTGCCCTCTTTGAAATAGGTCTTGAGGGTGGTCTCGCCGTTGGGCAAGAGCGCCACGACCCGTTCGCCGTTACGGGCCGTCTCGCGCCGCTCGACGATCACGTAGTCGCCCGAGAGGATGCCCTCGTCGCGCATCGACTCGCCCTCCACGCGGAGCGCAAAGGTCGCGTTGACCTGCCCGATCCTCGGGCCGAGCAACCCGGTGACATCCAGTTCGTCGTCATCGGCGAACTTCTCGATGGGCATGCCCGCGGCGATACGGCCGACCAGCGGGAAGCGCAGGGGCTGCTCCTCGTCGGGAAGAGCGACGCCGTCAGTGATTGACAAAGAGCGCGCCTTGTTGGCCTCGCGCGTCAGGGCGCCCTTCTTGATGAGCGCCTCGACGTGCTCGAAGACCGTGACCTTGGACACGCCGAGCTCGTCGGCGAGCTCCTGCATGGTGGGGGAATAGCCAGAGCGGACCCGCGAGTCGCGGATGAGTTTGAGAATCTTGAGCTGCTTGGGTGTGAGATTCATGGTTCAAATCCTCCCTGTGAAGTTCCGTCCGGCGTCGCCCGGCAACCGCCGCCGACGCGATGGGTTCGAGTGTGGACGGGCGCGACAGCGCCCGGATGAGCGACATTGACTCGCAGACAACCGATTGCTGCACCTCGATGAGGCGCTCGGCGGCCAGCCGAATCGCAGCCCGGAGCGCCCCCGGTGAGAGCGACACCGCGTCGCCCGTTTGCTCCGATCGCGGCCCGCGCCGCTTCTCCGCACGAGCGCGACGACTCGCGAGGATGCCGACCGCCGTCCCGCCATCCTCGTCCGACGAAAGCCCGGTCTCGCCCGAACGGACGAGCCGACCCGTGCTCTCGTTGATGTCGAAGGTCGAAACAAAGTCGCCGCCCGGCCCGAGCATGATGAGAGGGTCCATCCGTTGACCACCCTTCCGATCCGGCGCTCGATGCGCAAACCCCTGCGCATGCAAGCGATACTGCCAAGTGTCCGCGCGTTTCCAACGCCGGGTCCATGTCGCGCTCCGCCGAAGTTCTTGACGCCGCTCCGCAGCGTGTCGTTGTCCGTGGGCCACCAGCCCGTTTGGGATACGATACCCGATCATCGACCCTACGGCAACAAAAACTTTCGGACTTCGTTAGGACATCCAAAAACCGCCCCCACGGGCATGGGATCGCCCCTCGCACCCCCCGAACCCCCTCGATTTGGATGATCTCACCGCGCCCGGACGAGGCGGCTTCCCTGGCGAGAGACGAGTTTCTTCATCTCCAGGATCGTCGCGTCCGCCAACACGCGGCCCGCGTCGAGCCCCGTCGCCCGCGTCAGTTCGTCCATCGTCGCCGGCGACTCCAGCGCCTCCCACAGCCGCCGCTGATCCGCGCTGAGCGACCCCAGCGCCGCTTCGAAACCGGGGGACGGCGCGGCCGGCACCGGTGCCGCCACGACGCGCCCCGCCACGGGCGCGCGGCACGGCGCCGCAGCGCTCTGCGAGAACTGACCCCGCGCGGGCTCGCGTAAGATCTCCAGCACATCCGAGGCGCACGTCACCAACGCCGCAGCCCCGTCGCGGATGAGCTGGTTCGACCCAACCGACGCCGACGAGTCCACGCGACCCGGCACCGCCATCACCTCGCGCCCGTGCGCCTCGCCCGCCTGCTTCGCCGTGATCAGCGCGCCAGAACCCTGCGGCGCTTCGATCACAACCACGCCCAGCGACATCCCCGAAATGATCCGGTTCCGCGCCGGGAAGTTCTCCGGCGTCGGCGGCGTCGCCATCGCCAACTCGCTCACCACCGCACCACCCGACGCGACGATCTCCTCGAATAACGCCGCATTTTCCGGCGGATACGCCCGGCTCAAACCGCACCCCGATACCACAATCGTCCGCCCCCCCACGCGCACCGCCGACCGGTGCGCCGCCGTATCGATCCCTCGCGCCCCGCCCGAGACGATCGTCAGCCCGGCCTGCGCCAGGGCGCTGGCGAAGCGCTCCGCCTGCTCGACGCCGTAGGGCGTGCAGCGGCGCGAGCCGACCATCGCCACGCGGTAGCGCATCGAGGCGCCGTCCATCGCGCCCCGCGCCCACAAAACAAGCGGCGCATCCTCGATCGGCGCGAGCAGTTCCGGATACGCCGGGTCGCCCCACCCGATGACAACCGCTCCGCCGTCCAGCGCGCGCCCGAGTTCCTCGCGCGCTAGCGTTTCGGTCGTCGCGATGCCGCGCGCGATCTTGTCGGCGGTGTGCTGCGCGATGCCCCGCACCTGCGCCAACCTCCCGACACTTGCGCCTAGCACGCACTCCGCCGAACCGAAGGCATCGATGAGGCGACGCCCCAGCACAGGACCGACGCCCGGCGTGAGAGCCAGACGGAGCATCGGGATGGCATGATCGGGGTCAGTCACAGACCCGATAGAATACCAAACACGACTACTTCGGCCGAGCATAATCTCATTTCGAATGCCAAAGATCGTGGTATTCTCATTCCGATTTTCTGAAAAGTTGATTTTCTGATAATCCGACACTACATTGATTCCATGCTACTTGTTCAGACGAGCACAATCGGGAGCCGCGGGAATCTGACGCTGCCAAAGGGCATCCGGGACTCGCTCGGGCTGCGTGAGGGCTCGCTCGTGATCGTCGAGCAGCGCCCCGATGGCGTGTTGATTCGCCCGGCGGTCGCGGTGCCGAGGGAGACCGAGGCGTACTCACCGGAGCGTCGCGCCGAGTTTCTGCTGAACTCCGCCGTGAGCCGCGAGGATTACTTATGGGCCCGGCAGGAATGTGAGCGGCTCGGGGTTGATCCCGATACGGTGACACACGAACCCCCGCCCAGGGAGTAGTGTTGCCCGATCGAGTCTTTGTCGATGCGAATGTGCTTTTCTCGGCGTCGTACCGGGTCAACGCGCCGCTGGCGCGTCTCTGGAACATCAAGGACATCCGTATCGTCACTTCCACCTATGCGCTGGGCGAAGCGCTGCGCAACGCGCAGGAGAAGGCGAGCGATGAGCACCACACCACGCGCCTCGAAGCGCTGCTCGCGCAGACCGAGATCACGCATTACGACATCGAGCCCGGCGGGACGCTCTATATCCAGACGGGCATTAATCTCCCCGACAAGGACTGGCCCATACTTCTCGCGGCGATCGACGCCTCGTGTACACACCTGCTGACGGGCGACGCGACACACTTCGGCCATCTCTTCGGCCTCGTGATTGAAGGTTGCCTCATCCTCAGGCCGGGTGAGTATCTGCGCGCCATGACCAACGATTGAACCAACAAAAAACCCGCGGCGTTCCGCGGGCTTTGAGGTCGGGGTTGATCGGTCGCTTACGGGAAAATCCCGCGGCACTTGTAGGCCTTGCCGAGCCGGTCCAGCGCCGCGATGTACGCCGCCGTCCGCAGGTCCACGCCGAAGCGCTTCCGCGCCTGCTGCACCTTGTGCGCCGCCTTGACCATGTGGCGGTTGAGTTCCTCGTCAACCTTCTCCAGGTCCCAGTACGAGTGCGTCTTGTTCTGCACCCACTCGAAGTACGAAACCGTCACGCCGCCCGCGCTGCACAGAATGGCCGGGAGAATCTCCACGCCCTTCTCCATCAGGATGCGCTCGCCCTCGGGGGTCGTCGGCGCGTTGGCGGCCTCGGCGACGATCTTGCAGTTGATCATCCGCGCCTTGTCCGCCGTGATCATCTGCTCCAGCGCCGCGGGGATGAAGACATCGACCTTCGTCGAATAGAACTCGTCCTCGGTGATCTTGGTCGCGCCGTGCGGCGTCTTCTCGAAGCCAGCCACGCCGCCCTTCTCGCGGACATAGTCGTCCAGCGCGATGGCGTCGAGCCCCTGCGGGTTGGCGACGGCGCCGGTGTGGTCCATAACCGCCACGACCTTGCCGCCGCGCTCGTGCCACAACTTGCCGGCCCACGAGCCCACGTTGCCGTAGCCGATCAGCGAGCAGGTGTGCCCACGGATCTCCATGCCCACCTCGGGCAGCATCTCCTGAAGAACGTCGATCACGCCCTGCCCGGTCGCTTTTTCGCGCCCGAGCGAGCCGCCGAACTCGATCGGCTTGCCCGTCACCACCGCGATCGCGTCCTGCTTCTCGGTGACGCTCATGTAGGTGTCGGCGAACCACGCCATCACCTGCGCGTTGGTGCCGACATCCGGCGCAGGGATGTCGTAATCCGGCCCGATCTGCTGGGCAATCGCAGCGACGAACCGGCGCGTCACGCGCATCAGTTCATCCTTCGACAGAGCGCGCGGGTCGCACTTGATGCCGCCCTTCGCGCCGCCGTAGGGCACATCCACCAGCGAGCACTTCATGGTCATGAGCGCGCTGAGCGCCTTGACATCATCGAGGTGGACATCGTGGTGGAAGCGGAGGCCGCCCTTGTAGGGGCCCAGCGCGTTGTTGTGCTGCACGCGGTAGCCCTTGAAAAGGGCGTGGTGCCCGTCGTCCATCTTGACGGGGAAGTGCACCATGATCTCGTTCTTGGGCTGAGCCAGGATGATCTGCACATGGTGCGGCAGTTCCAGAATCTCCGCCGCATGGAGCACCGAGTCGATGATCTGCAGATACAGATTGTCGGGGTCGCGCTCCATCCCGAGTTCGTCGAACACCGGGCTGCCCATCAGTTCACGCGAGGGTGAGGCGATCGTCGCTTTGGACATCATGGCTCGTGGCTCTCTGCTCTTCCGATGGGGCGGCGACCGCCCGCGGAGGGGGTTGGGGGGGTGGCGGGGTCGGGGGACACAATTGGCGGCTCGCACGCCCCGACAGGCCCACCAGCGGGGAAATGCGAGGGGACAATGATAGCGAGTCGGCGATTCCGGCAAGCGACTTTGGCCCCTTCGCCCCACCAGATGGCGTCAAGCCGGGGTTATGGGCCCTCACGCCTCCCGCTCCCACGATCCGCACCGCCCCCCTCGCCGCGCACATCCCGCGCCCCACCAGCGCCCCACCAGCGCCCGTTGCGAATCCTCTCGCCAACGACGATGCCTCGCCGATCCTCACAAAGAACCCGCTTGGAGGAACGCTCATGGTGCGCAGGTTGAT
>CALFMQ010000016.1 GCA_937879825.1 uncultured Phycisphaerales bacterium | reverse complement strand
GCTGGCGCGTCAGCGGCCGCGGATAATGCACCGCCGTCATCACGCCCTCGCCCTTGAGCGCCTCGCAGATCGAGTCACGAAGGCCCGCCATCTCGGCCGCGTTCTCACCGACGCCGAACGCCTTGGGATCAATCCGCACCGCGTACAGGTGATACGCGTGCTCCGCGTGCTCGCTCGCCACGGGCGCGTGCAGCCCATCGATCTCCGCCAACGCCGCTTCCAGCGCCCGCGCATTGGCGCGACGCTGCTCGGTCCGCTCGGCGATCCGGTCCAGCTGCGACAGCCCGATCGCCCCCTCCACATCGCTCATCCGGTAGTTGAACCCGATCTTGCCGTGGATGTACTTGCTCGTCTCGCCGTGCGAACGCAGCAGCTTCATCTCCGCCGCCGTGTCGTCGTCGTTCGTCGTCACCAACCCGCCCTCGCCCGTGGTCATGTTCTTCGTCGGGTAGAAGGAGTAAGTCACGGCGTCGCCGAACGCGCCGATCCCGCGCCCCTTGTAGGTCGCCAGGTGCGACTGCGCCGCGTCATAGATCACGCGCAGCCCGTGCTCGTCCGCGAGTCGCTCGACACCGTCGATATCCACCGGGTTCCCGTACAGGTGCGTGCACGCGATCGCCGTCGTCCGGGGCGTGACCCGCCGCGCCGCATCCTTCACATCGATGTTGAATGTCCGGGGATCGACATCGCAGAAGATCGGGTTCGCGCCCGCGGCCACAACCATCGATACCGTCGCGATGTAGGTCCACCCCGGAACCAGCACATCATCGCCCGGCTTGATCAGCGCGCCGTATGCGAGTTGCAGCGCGCAGGTCCCGTTCGCGCAGCTCAGAGAGTGCTTCGCCTCCGACATCTGCCCGAACCGCTCCTCAAAGGCGAGGCAGTTCTTCCCCATCGCCAGCATGCCCGATCGCAGCACCCCCACCGCCGCCTCGATATCCGCCTCGTCGAGCTTCACCGAGATCATCCCCACCGGGCTGGCGTTCACCGGCTTCCCGCCACGAATCGCCAGCGTCCGAGCCCCCGCACGATCAAGCACATTCACGCCGCCCATGTCAGCCCCTTTGTGAAACGACCGCCCAAACACCTCCGGGCGGCCCGCGTAACTGCGAATCAGAGGGCAACAGGATACCGCCCCCGGCCCGTTCCGGCATCGTCCGAGAACGAACTTCTTTTCTCCCCCTCACAACACCCGCTCAGCCGCACTCGATCCTTACGGGCTCGATCGCCAGCGCCCTCCGGCCCGCCACATCCACACGAATCACGCACCCCGTGGCGCAGACGCCGCCCTCCTCGATCTCCAGACCACCGCCCCCGCCCTCAGCACCCTTGAATATCCGCATGGAACTCGCAGCCGTGAACCCGATCACCCCCGCGCTCCCCCCGCACATCCCAAGGTCCGTCATCGCCGCGACACCATCGATCAATCGCGCATCGCTCGTCTGCACGTGCGTGTGCGATCCCACCACCGCCACCACCGTCCCGCCCCACGCCCGCGCGCAATGGTGCGCCAGCGCCCCCTTCTCGCTCGTTGCCTCGGCATGAATCTCAACGATGAACAGCCGGTCGGGGTGCGCCGCAGAGAGCCGCCCCAACTCCGCATCGATCGCGTCGAACGGGCTCCCCCGGTCCTCCTTCATGAATAACCGCCCGAGGACAGTCACCACCCCAATCTTCCCGCCCTCACCATCCCATCGCGTCCACGATTTTGCTCCAGCAGCCCCCGCGAAGTTGCACGGCTTGGCGATCGGCTCCCTTGGATCCGCCAGCACCGATGCAAGGCGCACATCGTCCAATACATGGTCCCCAAGCGTCACAACATCCGCGCCCGCATCGCGCAGTTCTCGATAACCCTCCGGGTGCAGCCCCCGGCCGTGCCGCGCATTCTCTCCGTTGACCACGATGAGATGCGCACCAAATCGCTCGCGCAGCACACCCACAGCATGCGCGAACGCACGGCGGCCCGGCGCACCGACCACATCGCCCATGAACGCGATCACCAACTCACCCATGCGCGAAGACTACCAACTCAACCATTCCGCCCGTGAACTCCGCCCAGCCGTCACAGACCGACCGCTCAGCGCAGGTCCGTCTGATTACCGGGTCAATCCGCGCCGCCGCGGGCCGATAGCCCTCCTGCCACTCAAGGAGGAGTACAGACATGAGCACATCACCCGAAACGCTCGCGCAGGTCCGAGACCTGCTCCGCAAGATGGACCGTTCCATCGATGACGCCCGCGACAAGCGCCTGTCGCACGACTCGAAGGCGCCAGCTCCGGCCCAAACCGATAACCCCGCGCCGGACGACGACCCCCAGGCCAAGCCCGGCCGTGCCCGCCCCATGGCGCCACGCCCCGATTGGCAAAACGCCAACTCCGACCGCTGGTCGCGACCTAGCTGACCCAACTTGCCGGGTCCGCACCCGCTGCTACGATAATCGTCCGAATCGCGTCGCCCGCGACGCCGTTTGGGGATTGGTGTAACGGTAGCACGACTGATTCTGGTTCAGTTAGTCAAGGTTCGAATCCTTGATCCCCAGTTCTCCGCGACGGGCGGCCACCTCGGCCGCCCGTTTGTCGTTTTGCACCGCCCGCCCGATCCATCGATCATCCCCCGATGCCACCGGGCGACTCAATCCCCAAACCCAGCGCTCCGTCGCGCCCCGCAATCCTCCTCGCGCTCGTCACGATCGCCCTGATCGTCGCCCTGCGCCTCACCGGCCCGTGGAACATCCTCGACAACGACCAGCTCCGGCCCCACGCCTACATCCAGGACATCATCCGAAACAGCAACTGGCTCGTGCAGCACGACTGGACGGGCGAGGTCGCATCCAAGCCGCCCCTCTACGCATGGATCGGCGCACTGCCCGCCCTCCTCACCGACCGCGTCGGCTCCCTCGAACTCGCCATCCCATCGGCGCTCGGCATCCTCATCGCCGCCGCCGCCATCGCCCTCGCCACCGCACGCGTCCTCGGCACCCGCGCCGCCTGCATTGCCACGCTCGCATTCATCGCCACGCCCATCATCATCAAGCAGTCCACCCTCGCCCGCACCGACGCCCTCTACGCCGGGCTCACCACCGCCGCAGCACTCCTCGCCTTTCGTGCCTACACAAGACCGCGCTCCATCTCGGATGGGAGAATTGGGGCGACGGGGTGGTGGGAGTTCTGGCTCGTCGCCGCCCTCGCCACGCTCACTAAGGGCCCGCTTGCCATCGTTCTGGCTCTCGCCGGGCTCCTGTTCATCCGCAGCGCCCGACCGCCACGATCGGACTCGAACAAGCGTCGATGGCCCGAACACCTGATGGGCGTCGCGCTATTCCTGGCGCTCACCGCCGGGTGGTTTGTCGCCGCGTGGCTCCATGAGGGCCAGCCCTTCATCGACAAAGTCCTCGGCCGCGAACTCCTCGGCCATGTCACCGGCGCATCCAAGGAGCACCTCGACGACTCGTCGGCGGTCGATGCGCTCCTCCACTGGCTCGTCGGGCTCTTCAAGCCCACCCTTTATCTCCTGTACCACGCCGCGCCGTGGAGCATCTTCGCGCTCCTCGCACTCGTGCGCACATTCCGCCGACCACCCGAAGACGCCCGCCGCCGCGCGCTCGAACGATTCTGCGCCGGATGGCTCATCGTCGGACTCATCATCTTCTCGATCGTCCCGCACCAACGCCCCGACCTCCTCTCGCCCATCTGGGCGCCCGGCTCGATCCTCGCCGCCTCGTTCCTCGCGTCGCTTGCGGAATCTTGGTCCGTATCGCGTGCACGTATCGCCGCCGCCTCAGTAGTCGTCGCGTCACTCGTATTCACCGTCGCCGTTTACCACATCGCGCCGCGCCGCGCCGAACACATGCAGCGCAAGGACGAGATCCGCGGCGCGTTCGAACAGTGCCGGTCCTTGGGTATCCCCACCGCGATGACCACACCGCTCGACGGCCCCTACCTCTTCACCGCCTTCTGCAACACCCTCCCGCCGCGCATCTCCGAGGACCAGGCCGTCCAACTCCTCGCCGGCAATGCGCCCGCGTTCGTCTCGACCAACCGGCCCGACGAACTCATCCGCCGCGTTCGCGCCCACTCAGACTCCCGCCGCGCCTACGCCATCGTCCGCACCGATCAGGTCTCCGTCGTCTCCAACACCAGCGAACCGGCGCCAACCGACTCCGTCGCGGCGCTCCATGACGCTCTGCTCATCGAAACCGCCGGATGCCGCCTCCTCCCCCCGCGCCTCGGAACACTCCGCATCCAACAAAGCACTGCAGCGACCGCTGTCATCGCCATCCGCAACCTGACCG
>CALFMQ010000015.1 GCA_937879825.1 uncultured Phycisphaerales bacterium | reverse complement strand
CGGACCCCTCACCCGGCTGCTCCCGATGGTCGCAGCCACCCTCTCCCTCGAGGGGAGAGGGAGCGGGCGCATCATCGGGTTGGTGCGTTGACATTTTCATGAACGCGCGATTGCACGAAGCGGCGCGCTTCGGCGTCGGCGGCGAAGACATCGTCGAGGGAGCGGATGCCGGAGACGCCGACTTCATCGAGGGCGGCTTTGGTGACCTCGGGGATCATGCCGAAGGGCATCTTGCGGGCGAGGAACGCTTCGACGGCGGCTTCGTTGGCGGCGTTCATGACGGCGCCGGCGGTGCCGCCGCGGTCGATGACTTCGTAGCCCAGGTTGAGCGCGGGGAATCGCTGGGTATCGGGCTGGGCGAAGTTGAGGTCGGCGAACTTGTCCCACGCGATGCCCGGCGCGATGCCATCGGGGCGGTGCGGGAAGGCGAGGGCGAACTGGATGGGCGTGCGCATGTCGGGCGAGCCGCATTGGGCGATGACGGAGCGGTCGGCGAACTCGACGAACGAATGCACGATTGATTGAGGGTGGATCAGGACGCCCAGGCGATCGGAGGCGACTCCAAAGAGCCAGTGGGCTTCGATGAGTTCGAGGGCTTTGTTGGTCAGTGATGCGGAGTCGATGGTGACTTTGGCGCCCATGCTCCATGTGGGGTGGGCGAGGGCGTCTTCGGGTGTGGCGTTGTAGGTGTCTTCGAGTGAGCGTTCGCGGAGCGCGCCGCCCGAGGCGGTGAGGACGATCTTTGTGATTTCGTTGCAGAGGTTGATGGGGGGCTGGATCTGGCCGTGCGCGCGGGCGGCGAGGCATTGCCAGACGCCGGAGTGCTCGGAGTCGACCGGGAGGAGGCGCGCGCCGGACTTGTTGGCGGCGGCGGTGACGATCGAGCCGGCGGCGACAAGGGTCTCTTTGTTGGCCAGCGCAACATCGATGCCGAGTTCGAGGGCTGCGAGCGTGGCGGGGACGCCCGCGGAGCCGACCATGGAGGCGAGGACGATGTCGCACTCGACCTCGCGGACGAGCTGTTCGGCGGCGTCGGGGCCGGTGCGGATGTTGGCGCCCTTTGGTGCGCCGTTGGTTTCGCAGTCGTGCGCGAGTGCGAGGTTGGTGACGCCCAGTTCGCGGGCCTGCGCGGAGAGCGCCTCGGCGTTGCGGCCGGCGGCGAGCGCGACCACTTCGAAGCGGAAGGGGATGCGCTGGTGCATGAAGTGCGCGTTGAGGTTGGCGATGACCTGGATCGTCTGGGTGCCGATCGAGCCGGTGGAGCCGAGGATGATGATGCGTTTGGTGTGGTGTTCGCTCATGCGTGCCTCCGCGCACGATGGTAGTTCAACTAGAGGATTGATCAGTCATCGCGGCGGGCGGGGATGTCTCCCGGCTTGAGGCGTCGGCGGTTGCCGTAGAGCGAGCGCTTGGGCGCGACGACCTTGACGGCGGGCGCCTCGGGCTTGGCGTCTTTCGGCTGCGCATCGTTCTTCGGTGCTTCGGCGCTTGCGCCGGTTTTCTTTTTGGAGCGCTTGCGGCGTGACTTCTTCTTGGGCGCCTCGTCGGCGTCGTCGGAGGATGGCTCGGGCTCGGGCGCCTCGTCCTTGGGAGCGTCGTTGCTGGAAGCGGCTTTCTTCTTCGAGCGCGAGCGGCGCCGCTTCTTCTTGGTGGTCGGCTCGGGCGCTTCGTCGGAGTCGTGCGCCTCGGGGGCGTCGTCTTTCGCGGCGGGCTTTGCTTCCGCCGGATCGACATCCCACGACGAGGCGCGGTCGTCATCGACGGGGACCATTGTTGGCGCGTTGGAGCCGCCGGTGTGGTCTGATGGCGCGCCGGTGTTGGCCTCGGCGGCTTCGGCGTTGCGGTTCTTGTTGCGGCCGCGCCCGCCACGGCGGCGGCGGCGCTTTTTCTTGGGCGCTTCGCCGTTGGCGTTGGTGTCGCTCGCCCCGCCCACGCCCTCTTCGCGCGGGTCGTCCTGGCGGTCGTCGTCTTCATCGGCGTCTGATTGCGGCGCGCGCTGGGGGAGTTCAGAGGGCGCGATGTCCCACGAGTCGCCCCGGATCGGCGCATCCTTCGGCGGCGCGGATGAAGCCGGCTTCGGCTCGCGCTGGGGCGCATCGTCGTGATCGGTGTGCGCGCTGTCGGCGTCGGCGCGGTTCTTGTTGCGGCCGCGCCCGCCTCTGCGGCGGCGGCGCTTCTTGCGGCCGCCTTCGCCTTGTTGCCCGTCGTCGGAGGCGGAGGCGCGCTGCGATGCCTCGACGATGGCCTGGCCCTCTTCATCGACGGGGACGGCGGGCTCTTCGTCGATGAGATCGTCGCCCTCGGTGCGCATGTCGACGGCCCAGTCGTCTTCGATGGGGTCGTTGCTTGTCCAGACCTTGAGGTTGTTGGGTGCCTGGAGTTTGGGGAGTCTCTCGACATCGAGGTCTGAGCCGTCGGCGCGGTAGGCGTAGAAAGCGACGCGATCGACGGGGATGTCCTCGCTCACGCGGACATCCGCCTGCCTGCCGGACTCCTGCTCGATGCGGATGAGTGTCTGGCGTTTGGCGCTGAGGAGTTCGCCGGCGACGCGCGGCGAGACGACCATCTCGACGCGGTGGACCTGCGGTGCGTCGAGGAGGCGGGCCAGTTCGCGGAGCGCTTCGGCGGCGACGCTGGCGGGGCGCTTGAGGACTCCCCGCCCTTCGCAGCGCGGGCAGGGCGCGAAGTGGACCTTGCGCTGGCTCTCGCGCTGGCGCTGGCGGGTCATCTCGACGATGCCGAACTGCGAGATGGGCAGGACCTTGGTGGAGGCGCGGTCGTTCTTGAGTCGGTCGCGGAAGCGGGACTCGATCTGCCGGCGGTTGGAGCGGGACATCATGTCGATGAGGTCGCAGACGACGAGGCCGCCGATATCGCGGAGGCGGAGTTGTCGGCAGATCTCGTCGACGGCTTCGACATTGGTTTTGAATGCGGTGGTCTCGGCGTCGCGGTTGGAGCGCATGCGCCCGGAGTTGACGTCGATGGCGATCATCGCCTCGGTTTCGTCGATGACGATGGAGCCGCCGGAGGGGAGGGGGACTTCGCGCGCGAGCATGAGCGAGATCTGCTCTTCGATGCCGTAGGCGTGGAAGAGGGGTGTGGTGCGGTCGAAGTGGAGGAGTTTGGTGGAGGCGCGGGGCGAGACGATCTTCATGAATCGCCAGGCGCGCTGGAGGGCGTGCTCATCATCGATGACGATCTCGTCGACATCGGCGGTCCACTGATCGCGGAGTGAGCGCATGAGGAGATCGGACTCGGCGTAGAGGAGTCGGGGCTTGTTGCCGCCGGTCTTCTGGCGCTTCTCGATGTCCTTGGTGAGTCGCTGGAGGTAGGCGAGGTCGCGTTTGAGTTCGGTCTTGGGGCGGTCCATGCCGGCGGTGCGGAGGATGAAGCCGTAGCCATCGGGGAGGTCGAGCCCGTCGAGCTGGGCGCGCATGGCCTTGCGGATGTCTTCGTCTTCGACCTTGCGCGAGACGCCGACCTTGTCCATGCCGGGGAGCATGACGAGGTAACGGCCGGGGATGGAGAGGTATGTGGTGAGGGTGGGTCCCTTGGTGGAGATGCCCTCTTTGAGCACCTGCACGATGACCTGCTGGCCTCGCTTGAGGCACTGCTGGATGGGGGGTCTTTCGCGGCGCGGGGTTTTGCGGCCGATCTTCTCGGTGTCTTCCTCGTCGGCGCCGGGGAAGTGGGAGGGGTGGAGGTCGGAGATGTGGAGGAAGCCGTTCTGTTCGTGGCCGAAGTCGATGAACGCGGCCTGGATGCCGGCTTCGACATTGATCACTTTGCCGACATAGATGTTTCCGACATAGGAGACGGCGTTGGCGCGCTCGGAGTGGAGTTCTTCGAGTCGATCGTCAACAACCATCGCGACGCGGCATTCTTCGCCCGCGACATAACTGATGAGCATCCGCTTTTTGGCGCCCATGACATCCTTTCAGGGGCGGCGGCGACGCGCAGAGATTGTGGCTTCCGATTTGTGCGAGACAGTGCGCTGGCGTTGCCGGGATGGGCAATGCGGTCATCGCGTCTGGCATGTTCCGGTCGCGTTCCACGCGGCGATATTTCCGCCCGCGTTATGCGGCCCGATCGGGGGATTGGCGATCCGCGAGAGCGTGTGGCGGGCGACTGGTCGCTCGCGGGCTGGGCTCTGTTGATCCGGCGCTGCGATCGGGGAGTGGCTCCGCCGAGGCGCTGACACGGATCGATTCGCGGGTCGCTGCCGGCCCGATGAGCCGCCAACGGTTGATCTGGTCCCAGGGATGATTTCCGCGTGAGCGGTCATCCGTCGGCGGTACGCCCGTCGAGCAACCCGGGGAAGTTTTTTGAGACCTGGTCGCGGATAAATGCGTTGACCTGGGTCTCGGAATCGAACGAGCCGACCGCGCGGGCCAACCGTTCGCACTCTGGTACATCGACCGATCGGACCACCTTCTTGAGGTGGGGTATCCGGCTCGGTGTCGAAGAAATAGTACGCAGGCCCAGCCCGATCAGCAACATGGTGTATGTGACATCGCCTCCGACCTCGCCGCAGAGGGAGACATCGATGCCGGCGCGTCGGCCGGCGCGGATGACATCCTTGATGAGGCGGAGGACGGCGGGGTGGGCCGGGGAGTAGAGGTTGGCGACGCGCTCGTTGGTGCGGTCGACCGCGAGGGTGTACTGGACGAGGTCGTTGGTCCCGATGGAGAAGAAGTCGGCCTCCTTGGCGAAGGCGTGGGCCATGACGGCGGCGGAGGGGACCTCGACCATCATGCCGACGGGGACATCAGGGGCGAAGGTCAGCCCGTCGGCGGCGAGGTCTTCCTTGACATCGTCGAGGTGCATCCGGGCCTGGCGGAGTTCGGCGATGTTGGCGATCAGGGGGAACATGACGCGGATCGGGCCGTGGGCGCTGGCGCGGAGGATGGCGCGGAGCTGCGTGCGGAACATCGCGACATTCTGGAGGCAGTAGCGGATGGATCGGCACCCGAGGAATGGGTTGCGCTCGGGGACGAGGGCGCGCTCCTGGGTGTACTTGTCGGCGCCGAGATCGAAGGTGCGGAAGGTGACGGGGCGCCCGGCGCTGCGCTCGACGGCGGCTTTGTATTGCTCGTACTGCTCGTCTTCGGTGGGTTCGTGGTCGGAGGTGAGCCAGAGGAACTCGGTGCGGAAGAGCCCGACGCCGTCGCCGCCGTTCTCGACGACGTTCTCGGCTTCTTCGCCGAACTCGATGTTGCCCATGAGTTTGAGTTCGGTGCCGTCTGTGGTTGTGGCGGGGAGCGGGCGGAGTTCGTCGAGTGAGCGTGCGAGTTCGTTGTTGTCGGCGATTCGTTGTTCGTAGCGGGCGATGGTGGCGTCGTCGGGGTCGAGGACGATGGCGCCGCGGTCGCCGTCGAGGATGATGGTCTGGCCGTCGTGGGCGTTCTAGACGAGTCGTTCGAGGCCGACGACGGCGGGGATGACGAGGGCGCGCGCGAAGATGGCGGTGTGGGATGTCGGGCCGCCGGAGTCGGTGGCGAACCCGAGGACACCCTTGCCGCGGAACATGGCGGTCTGCGTGGGCGTGAGGTCTTTGGCGACGACGACGGCGCCCTCGGTGGAGCGCGCCGAGTCGCGCTCGTGGGAGCCGACGAGGTGCCCGATGACGCGGTGGTTGAGGTCCCAGACATCATCGACCTTGGTCTGGAAGGCGGAGTCGGGCATGGAGGCGAACATCTCGGCGACGACGCGGAACTGCTCCTGCACGGCGTGCTCGGCGTTGACCTTTTCGTCTTCGATGCGCCGTCGGATGGGCTCGACGAGGGAGCGGTCGCGGAGCATGCCCTGGTGGAATGCAAAGATGGCTGCGGCTTCTTTGCCGAGGTGTTGCTCCGCTTCGGTGCGCATCCTGGAGAGATCGGTGAGGGAGGCGTCGAGGGCTTTGTCGAAGCGGGCGCGTTCGGTCTCGATTTCGGCGGCGCTAATTGAACGGCGCTGGACGCGCTCGCGCGGGTCGTTGAGCACCAGGACGCGCCCGATGACCACGCCCGCCGAGACCGGGATGCCTCGCAGTTCCCGCATGGAACTCCCACAAAGCGATGATGGAATAGCGCGGGTGTTCCCGCGTGAAGTTGT
>CALFMQ010000014.1 GCA_937879825.1 uncultured Phycisphaerales bacterium | reverse complement strand
GCAGCGCGGAACGCGGGCTTCTCTGCTGCGGTCTAAGCGCGGGCGTTGATCATCCGGTTCCCGATTGTTGAGTCCTTGGACCAGGACGGGATCAGCCCCCACTTGGCCGAGACCAGCTCTCGTTGGTCGTTCGCGCCGAGACGGAGTATCGGCGCCATCTGCGTCGGCGCGATGTTGTAGCGCGCCGTCCACGGCGACCACCTCACGGCCCGCAGCAACTCGGCGAGCTCGGCACCGGACACGATGAGCGCGTACCGTCCACACATGCGTTGAGTGTATCGCCCTCGTGTGCGACTCAATGGAAGTCGCGTGTCCGGGTCGCGATGCCCGCGACGAGGTCGTCGATCGACTCGACCCGGCGTGTCATGACATGCACGACCGAGCCCTGGCGCTCGACGGTCCCGTGCGCGAGGATCACGATGCCGTGGCGGGCGGCGCTGCGGAAGCGTTTGTAGACCTTCGGGCGGAGGATGAGGTTGGCGATGCCGGTCTCGTCCTCCATGGTGATGAAGACGATGCCCGACGCGGTGCCGGGTCGCTGGCGGACGAGGACGATGCCCGCGACGCGGACACGCTTGGCGTGGGGCGAGCGGTCCTCGTCGGCGAGTTCGCGGGACGTGACCACGCCCAACGCATCGAGGTGGCTTCGCAAATAAGCGAGCGGATGGGGTTTGAGCGAAAGCCCCGTGGTCGCGTAATCGTGAATGGTTCTGCTCAACGGGGCAATGGGCGGCAGGCGGACGGGGAGCGCCGCGTCGCGCTTGTTGTCGATATCGTCGAAGAGCGGGAGGGGCTCGTCGCGCAGGGCACGCACCTGCCACAGCGCGCGCTGACGGTCGATCCCCATCGATGCGAAAGCATCGGCGCGGGCGAGGGCGCGCACCGATGCGATGCGGACGCCCGACCATCGGCGCAGTTGCTCGATGCTCGACGCGGGGCGGTGCGAGGCCACCGCGTGGCGGATCGCCTCCGCATCCTCGCGGATGAGCCCTTTGACGAGGCGCATCCCCAGACGCAGCGCCGGCCCCCCGCGCCCCCATGTCGCGGGGTCGTCGGTCGGCGCGTCGTGATCCGCTGCGGCCCGTGGTTCGAGCGTGCAGTCCCAGGCGCTGGCGTTGGCGTCGATGGGGCGGACCTCGACGCCGTGCTTTCTGGCGTCGTTGACGATCTGGGCCGGGGCGTAGAAGCCCATGGGCTGGGAGTTGATGAGCGCGCACGCGAATGCGGCGGGGTGGTGGCGTTTGATCCATGCCGAGGCGTACACGAGGTGTGCGAAACTGGCAGCGTGCGACTCGGGGAAGCCGTACCCGCTGAACCCTTTGATCTGCTCAAAGACGCCCAGCGCGAACTCGCGTGTGTACCCGCGCGAGGTCATGCCCTCGATGAGTTTCTGCTCGAACCGGAGGATCGCATTGCCCGAGCGCTTCCATGCGGCCATCGACCGCCGGAGTTGATCGGCCTCGCCCGGCGTGAAGCCCGCGGCGACGACGGCCATCGCCATCGCCTGCTCCTGGAAGAGCGGGACGCCCAGCGTGCGCCCGAGCACGGCACGCACGCGATCGTCCGGGTACTCGGCGCTTTCGAGCCCGGCGCGCCGTCGCAGATAGGGATGGACCATCTTGCCCTGAATGGGGCCGGGGCGGACGATCGCGACCTCGATGACGAGGTCGTAGTAGCAGCGCGGTCGCAGTCGGGGGGACATCGCCATCTGCGCGCGCGACTCGATCTGAAAGACGCCGACCGTGTCCGCCTCGCAGATCATGTCGTAGACCTTCGGGTCCTCAGCGGGAATCGTCGCCAGGTTGTAGCGATCGCCTTCGTGCGCCCCGATGAGTTCGAGCGACTTGCGGATGCAGGTCATCATTCCAAGCCCCAGGCAATCGACCTTGAGCATGCCCATGGCGTCGATGTCGTCCTTGTCCCATTCGATGACGGTGCGGTCGGGCATCGAAGCGTTCTCGATGGGGACGAGTTCGCTCAGGGCGGTGCGCGTGATGACGAACCCGCCGACATGCTGGGAGAGGTGGCGCGGGAAGCCGATGAGTTCGCCGGACAGTTCGAGTGCCAATCGGAGCGTGGGGTCCCGATCGTTGAGCCCGAGTTCGCGGAGGCGCTCGTAGGCGATGACGCCCTTGTCCCACCAGTCGAGGGACTTGGCCAGACGGTCGACGCAGTCGAGTGAGAGCCCCAGCGCTTTGCCGACCTCGCGGATGGCGCTGCGACCGCGGTAGGTGATGACTTCGGCGGTGAGCGCGGCCCGGTCGCGCCCGTACTTGTTGTAGAGGTACTGGATGACTTCCTCGCGCCGCTCGTGCTCGAAGTCGATGTCGATGTCGGGTGGTTCGTTGCGCTCCTTGCTGATGAACCGCTCGAAGAGCAGCGTCACGCGATCGGGGTCCACCGAGGTGACGCCCAGGCAAAAACACACGGCGGAGTTGGCGGCGGCGCCGCGTCCCTGGCACAGAATCCCGCGCGAGCGTGCAAAGACCACGATGTCGTGCACCGTCAGGAAGTAGGGGGCGTAGTCGAGTT
>CALFMQ010000013.1 GCA_937879825.1 uncultured Phycisphaerales bacterium | reverse complement strand
TGCCCGATCCGCACCGCCGCGATCCCGCCGCTCAAATCCAACGAGCGCGTCAGCGTCTCGGTCCGCGGATCCCAGTGGTTCGGCGCCAGCAGGAAATAACCGTACGAACACACATCCCGCCGAAGCAGATAATCCCCCGGCGTCGGCATCGTCAGCCGCGTGCCCACGCCATCCCCCGCCTACACCCGCACCGCCGACGCGTACCGCGGGATCAGCGCCGTCGAGATGTTCACGCACATCCGGTCGCTCAGGCGCGCAAACTCGTCGTAGTGCGCCGCCATCTGCTTCTCGAACTCGTCCTTCGTCAGGCCCGCCGAATGGAGGAACTCCGCCGAGTCCGTCGCGATCGCCCGCGCCATCCCCTTGTCGCACTCAGGGTGGAACTGGAACCCGTAGGTCCGCATCCCCGCCCGGAACGCCTGCACCTTGCACTTGGCGCTCGATGCCAGCAGCGTCGCGCCCGCCGGCAACTTCGTCACCTCGTACCCGTGCGCCTGGAACTGGTGCGATCGCCACGCCACGCCCGCCAGAATCGTGTCCGTCTGCCCCACCGGGCCGATGTCCATCGCGGGGAACCCCACCTCCGGCGCCGCCATCTTCGCCACCTCGCCCCCCAGCGCGTGCGCGATCATCTGCGCCCCCAGGCAAATCCCCACAACTGGCAGCTGCCGCTCGTGCGCTTCCTTCAGGAACGCGTACTCGCGCTCCATGAACGGATGATCCTCACCCACATTCTGCGGCCCGCCCAGACTCACAACCCCGTCCACACCCTCAAAGTCCGTCGGCACCCGGTCCCCCGCGTGCACCCGCCGGATGTCCATCTTGAATCCGTGATCGCGCAGGGTCATCCCGAGCCGCCCCGCACCACAAATGTCCGAATGCTGAAGAACGATGATCGCCATAGGGTCGGAAGCATAACGTGGCCGCGTCTGCATGGAAGTAAACTCACCCTCTCATGCCGATCTTCGCCTCCATCGAACTCGCCGCCCGACTCGAACGCGCCGAGTGCGACCTCCTGGCGGACGGCATCGAAGCCATGGCCCGCCTCGCCACGCTCAACAACCCCATGATCCGGCCCATCGCCGGGGGACTCGCCGTCTTCGCCCGGGACGGCTCACCGTTCAACAAACTGGCCGGTCTCGGTTTCGGCGGACCTCCCCCAGAAAACGAACTCGCCGAAATCGAATGCGCGTTCGCATCGCGCGCCGCCGACCTGAACATCGAACTCTCAACACTCGCCGACCCCGCGATCGCACCCATGCTCACCGCGCGCGGCTATCAACTCGTCGGCTTCGAGTCCGTCCTCGGTCACGCGCTCCATCGGCTTGACAACCCCCGGCTCCCGCCGGACATCACCATCACGAAGATCGCAGACGACCAACTCAGTAGTTGGGTCGATACCGTCGTCAGCGGGTTCATGACGCCCGACACTCAGGGTGTCGCGTCACACGAAAAACTCCCGCGGGAAGCCATCGAACCCGCCATACGAGACTTTGCATCGTCGCGCGGGTTCATTGCCTACCTCGCAGCCCATGGAGCAGACCTTGCCGCGGGCGCAGGGCTGCGTATCCATGGCGGCATCGCCCAGTTCTGCGGCTCATCAACGCTCCCACCCCACAGGCGCAATGGCATCCAGTCCGCGCTTCTCGCACACCGACTCAATGACGCCGCGAAGGCCGGGTGCGATCTCGCAGTCGTCGTCACCCAACCCGGTTCAAAGTCGATGCAAAACATCCAGCGACGCGGCTTTGAACTCCTTTACAACCGCGCCATTCTTCAGAAGCCGGCATCGGAGTAGCGCAGCGTCATGATTTCCCCGCCCCCACCCCCAGCGCATTCCGCAGCACCGCCGCCAGCCACCGCAGTTCGTCGTCCGGCCGCTCCTTGAACAGCCCCTTCTTCTCACGCCCCTCCGCCTCGACCGCAAGGTGGAGAATCGCCACATCGTTCATCGTCTCGCCGCTCGGCTCCACGCGCACCGCCCGCACCGTCCCCTCCCATTGATCCACGGTCTCGCCGAAAGCCGTCTGCTGCGTGATCATCAGCGCATCCCCGACAACATCAACGATCGCCCGCCGCGTCCCCCGCGAAATCGCAGCCCACGCCATCACGCCGCCAATCAGGATGAAAAACGAGCCGATCGCCAGCGGAAACAGCAGCATCCACTGCGGCGATTGAATCGTCGCCACCACGAATCCCCCCGTGACGCCCCACGCGATCAGGTTCCACACAATCGCAAACAGGAACATCCCCTTCCCGCCCTTGCGAAGCCCCATCTTCGGCAGCATCACCGTCAGCCCATCGGCCGTCTCGCTCAGCGTGACCCTCGACCCCACAGGCAACTCCGGGACCGCCTCCGGTTCCCAGCCGCGCGAACCATCACCACCGCCCGACGCCGACCTCGCCGCCGCAACCGCCGTATCCACAACCATGCCGCGCTGCCCGATCGCTTCCCCGACCAACACCGCCACGCGGCGAATCCGCTCAAGTTTCTTCACCCCGCCCCAGACCAGGCCGAACGGCGCCTCACCCGACCGACGAACCGCGCGCAACTCAACGTCGCGCATGCTCGACCCGCGCTCCTCGCCCTCCTTCAACTCCGCAGCAGCACCGTCGGCAACCTCAAGCGTCTCGACATCCTCAATCGCGATCGATTTCGACCACCGCAACTTCCCCAACCGGAACACCCGCGTCAGCCGCCCACGCGAGACCACGATCTCCCACGTCCCCCAGCGGGCCATGACCCCGACCCCCATCACCAACAGCCCGATCCCAAGGAACGGCAGCCCGAAGAGCAACTGCGCGATCCCGAAGTACGACCCGCCCGCCACCTGCGCCGCCCCCGCGTAGACCTGGTACCCGCCCACTCCCGCAAAGGGCAGACTGAAGAGCACGATCAGCATCCAGGACCCCCTCGACTCCGACGCGGTATCAATCGCCTCGATCGCCACCCCGTCCGGCAGCGTCCGCGTCCTGATCTCGGGTCCCGGCTGCTCCATATCCCGCCATACTCCCCCCACCCGACCGCCCCGGTCCAATCGACCCGTCTGGTACAGTGTCGGGTCCCGCCAATTCGCCCCCAATGGAGGATCAGCGGGCCCATTTTGCTCCCCTCGGGGCAACGATGACCCCCCGAGGTGCGTATCGACCTTCCCAACCCCCACGCGCGGGATCACGCCATCGGGCCGCCAGGACGCCGCCCACGCCAACCATCAGAGAGAGCCAGACAGATGAGTCTCAACTCCGACGCCGTCACATCCGAGCCCATCGCAGCCCACTGCACGCTCGACCCCGACGCCAAGCACGATCCCCACGCAACCCGCTTCGGCAAGTTCCTGCAGGCCTGCATCAAGTTCGAGGCCTCCGACCTGCTCCTGAAGACCGGCACCACGCCCCGCGTCCGGCTCCGCGGCGCCCTCAAATCCCTCGACACCGAACCCATCTCACACGATGAGTTCATCTCCATCGCCAAGCACATCCTCACCGAGGAGCAGTTCGCCGATCTCCACAAGTACGGCTCCGTCGACTTCGCCTACGACTACGACGAGGGCCACCGCTTCCGCGTCAACCTCTTCCAGGCGCGAGGCAAGCTCTCCGTCGCCGCCCGTCTCATCACCTCCAACATCCGCCGCTTCGAGGACCTCTACCTCCCCGACGTCATGTCCGAGATCGCCATGCAGCCGCAGGGAATCGTCCTCCTCGCGGGCGTCACCGGCTCCGGCAAATCAACCACGATCGCCTCGATGCTCAACTATGTGAACGAGCGCAAGCCCGTTCACATCGTCACGCTCGAAGACCCCATCGAATACATCTTCACCGACAACAAGGCCACCATTAACCAGCGCGAGATCGGCATCGACTGCCTCGACTTCAAGACCGGCCTCCGCGCACTCGTCCGCGAGAATCCCGACATCGTGCTCGTCGGCGAAATGCGCGACTCCGAG
>CALFMQ010000012.1 GCA_937879825.1 uncultured Phycisphaerales bacterium | reverse complement strand
GTTGGCGGTCTCTCCCGACGGGTCGTTGCTGGCGAGTTCCGCCCCCGAAGGCGACCTTCTTTTATGGGATCTGCAAGGCGAGCGGGTGCTGGCCAGGATCGACCGCCAGGCCAGTACCAATGACGCCATGCTCATGCGAAACATGAACGCGATTCTCGTGTTCACACCCGATGGCAACTCGCTCATCTTTAGCGAATGCGATCCCGAGTCCAGAGGCACCTCCGTTGTGCGCCTCGATCTCGATACCGGCGAACGGGAGCACTCTCCCCCAGCAGGGGTCGATGAGGCGTTCGACCTGGCCGCACGTCTGCTCGGCGACTCGGCACCGATCGCGTTTCAACACCACGCCGCCCTCCTAAAGGACGGGCGCATACTCCAAGGGACTCCATCCCTCTGGCAATCACAACGGGTCGTCGTGCGCCGACCCGGAGAACCGGACGCGAAGTCGAATGTACTCAGCCACTCGGCCGCGGCCATCAGCGGTGGCGTCGCCGTTCATCCGGGTGGAAGGGTGTATGCCGCCGCTGAAGTCCTCATGATCCGGGTCCGCGATGCAGATACAGACCAACTCCTCTTCGAGATCGTCGAAGGGACCTTTAACATCCCCTACGGCATGACCTACTCCCCAGACGGGTCACGGCTCGCGATCGGAACCGAAGACGGACGCGTGCTGATCTTCGATACCGAGTTCTACCAGAACATCGCATCAATCAAGATGCCCAACGATCATCCGTCCGGTGGGCGCAACTACATCTACAATCTGGTCTGGACGCCCGACGGCAAGCGGCTCATCACATGCACCGGCGACTCAATCCGCATCCTCGAGTCCGAACGGATGTTCATACGAGATTGGCGGAAGCAGCAGTGGGAGCAAGAACTCACCACAGCGCGGAGCCGCCCAACTGACAATACGGTTTCAGAGTCCGCCGCCCGCGTCAGCCGTATCGAGCGATGGGCCGGTCGCGCTCCTATCACCCAAGAGTGAAAGCCGCCGCGCCTGATTGACCAGGCACAGCGGCAATAGCGCGATGGGCTGTTACTTCGATGTCGTTACGGGCGGTTGCCGCTATGCAGCACCGGCTCAAGACGCTTCCGGTTTTCGCGTGCGATGTTCCGGGCC
This sequence comes from uncultured Phycisphaerales bacterium, assembly GCA_937879825.1. Lineage (GTDB taxonomy): Bacteria > Planctomycetota > Phycisphaerae > Phycisphaerales > UBA1924 > JACKHC01. Next base: position 8,888 of record CALFMQ010000012.1, on the reverse strand, counting down.
CTTTGGGCCGCGGGCATCGCGGGCACGAACACCTCGAAGTTCTTCGGCGCCGAGATCTGCCCGTCGGGGTGCGGGTTACGCACGGTGATCGGGAAGTCTCCCGCGACCGCGACATCGCTCATCAGCAGTTTGACCCGGAGCATACCCGCCGAGACGAACTCCGTGTCTCGCGGCTGGTTATCGAAGTAGACGATAGCACCGTCGCGGAAGTCGGCACCCAGCAGTGTCGCGTTATACACCGGAGCCATCCCGGGCCGGTACTGGCTGTCGTCGAATGCCACGGCATTGACTTCGGCGCGATTCGGACTGATCGACGTGATCACCGGCTCGCGATACCGGATGCGGAAGAGCAAAGGCGCCGACTCACCGCCGCTATCGACGAGCCCCTGGAACACCGGCACGGCATCCGGCACCCCGTTGCCGTCAGCGTCGACTCGTAGTTCTTCGAAGTACTGCGTGCCATTGCTGGGTGTGAACACCGTGATGGAGTGATCGCCGAGCGTCACCATCTCCGGCGGGAGCATCGCGGTGAGGATCGAAGAACTCGTGAAGACCGTCGGCAGATCGATCCCGTTGAAACGCACGACCGAGTCCGCGTTGAAGTTGCCGTACTTCGGCTCCTCGTACCCGATGAAGTTTGGCACGTGCGCGGGGCCCGTGATGCGGAGCTCGATAGGCCGGGCAACCGGCGCATCCATCGGATCGAAATAGTTCTCCGAATAGGGGATGTCCACGGGGGAGATACCGCTCGGCTCGATACTCTGGGCGACCGGGACGGGCGCCGCGATCGTCAGGATGAGTTCGTTGCTCATGCCGCCGCCGGGGCCCGGATTGCACAGCACCACCGGCACCGCCTGCGGCCGGTCATACTGCGACTCGGCGAGGCGAACATTATGAATGCCGTTGTCGAGCGGCTGCACAAACCTCGGGAGCGGCAGCGGGTCCGCGGAGAACTCGCCCTCAAAGACAACCGGCGCCGTGTTCGAGATGTTGACCGTATCGCCGTGCGCGCTGATCGGTGAGAGATCGACCACATCATTCACGCCCGCTGCACCAACGCCGAGGTCCGAAAGATCATTGAGCGGCCAGTAGCCGATCAGGCCCGGCTCCGACCCGGACAGAGAGTTATTGAAGTTCGCGGCGATCTGCGTGGGCGTCCGCATCACATCCCACAACCGGACCTCGGCCATATCTCCGACAAAGTGGTTGCCGATGGAGTCGCCGCCGAGCAGCACCGCGGCGTTCGCGTTGTTGATGATGATCGGGCTGCCGTTCACCGTCTCGACATCCTCGCCATTGATATAGAAGTTGGCCTCGCCGCCCGTATCGAACACAACCGCGACGTGCGTCCATGTATCAACAGGCACTCTGGGAACCGACGTCAAGTAGTTCTGAACTCCGAGCGTCGTGAAATCGACTCGTCCATCGTTGAGGATGCCCCAGCGGATGCCCGCGGCACGAGGATCATCCGTCGTAAGCACCTGATTGATGAAGCCCCCCCCCGCCTGCCATCTCACCATCGCCTCGACCGTCAATCCCGGCGTAACATTGTGCGCAGCGTTCGCACCGCATGTGACAAGACTCGGAGGAGTTAAAGTAAACGTCAGCCCCCGAAGGTCGGAGCGTGTGTTGTGCCACAGCACCGCCGGGAATCCGGGCATCTGATTGAAGTCAAAGTACGGGAAGTATTCCGCCGCCCCGCCCGCGAACCCGCCGTCGGTCACATCGCTCCAGAGGTCATCGCGCATCTTGATGTAGTAGTCGCGCCGTGCGATGAAGGTGTCGTTGTACGCGAATGACTTGGCATCGATCACCGCGATCGGGAGCGTGGCCAAGTCCGGGTCCGCCGCCCATAGATTGGGATTGACCGCATCCAGACGCGGCGAGGGGTAGTTGACCGAGAGATCGATCGTCTCGGACACCCCGAAGTTCGTCGTCACATAGACCTTGGCCACACCCGGGAGCAGTCGGAAGCGGTTGGGCACCTCGACGAGCAGTGTGTTATCGTTGATCCACGCCGTCGGGAGCGCCTCGAAGCGGCCCCAGTGCTCGATGTTCGCCACCGATGTGCTGTTGAGGCGTTCGCCGAACAGCAGCATCCGGGACACGCCGTCCGTCGATACATTGAACGACGACGGGCTGGGCGAGGTCTGGTCATAGATGATCATGCTCATCGACTCGCGGCTCGCCGCCACCAGATGAGGCAGATTCGTCGTGGATGCGTTGACGCGGATGCATGGCAGGGGAATCTCCGCGAATGGGATTTGCCATGATCCGTCGAATACGTTCATTCCGAAGTTGACGGCCGTCGGGTTCGGCACCCCGAGCGCCTCCAGGATCTCTGAGAGATCCCAGTCGAAGCAGAGGAAGCAGAACGGCCCGACGCTCAGCACATCGAATCCGAACGCGGACGCGCTGGCCGCAACCTCGATCGTTTTCCACTCGAGCCCGGGGATCACCTCGATGTCCGTCTTGTTCATGAAGTCCGCCGTGGCGAGCACGGTCGGCACGATGTCCACATGCCCATCGAACGGCTTCGGGGGGAGCGTGAATGTGAGGTTCTGGTTGATCGGGATGATCTGCGTCGGGATGCCGTCGGAGAACTCGTACCGGACCATCGGGACAACACCGACATCGATGTTCTGCTTGCCGCCGAGCTCGACCTTGCCGATGAGTTGCAGCGCGCTGCCCTCGCCGTGAATCTCGAAATCGGAGCCTTCTTCTTCATCATCTCCATTGCCGCCGCCCTGCGGCGGCTCGGGCACCGTGAACTCAAAGGTCGCCGTCGCGCCGATGATGCGTAGCAGGGCCTCCGTCACGCTCACGCCGAACTTGAAGAAGCGGTCCTTCGACTCCGTGCTAAAGGTGTTCGTTTCGGGATTGAAAGTGCCCTGGGCGAACATCTGCGGCGTGCGGAAGTCCGCCGTAAAGAGCCCCTTGGGCGGGATATCGATATGGAACCACTCACCCGGCACCGGGAACCCGACCGCCGAGAGAATATCCAAGAGGTTCATGCCCGGGATGTAGTCTTCCATGATCTGCGTGTACGGGACATTCACGAATACCACATCGAGCAGGAACTCGGAGAACGCCACAAGGTAGGCGTCCGAGTACACTGAATAACTCACGCCGGCGGTGAGCCCCGCGTTGAATGTAGGCGTGAAGCAACTCGTGATCCGGGCCGCAGGGTCTGGCGTGTATTCGACTTCGATGGTCACGGGCGAGCCCGGTCCGAGTTTAGCCATATCCGGGATGGTGTATTCAACGGTAAACGGCAGGTGCACATCGCAGGTGCCGCCGTTGAGTTCCGCCTTCACACCCGCGCTGAGCGTTCCCGTGGTCGTGAACTCAAACCCACCGCCGAAGTCGCCCGCAATCGGCACAGAGAACGTACCGCCGATGTCGACGCCGATGTCATTCCAAGAGAAGTCAAACAGATGTTCTTCGGCAACAAGGTTCCCCGCGCCCGGCGCCCAGATGCCCTGGTTCTCGAATGCCAGCTCTCCGGCCGCACTCTGGACAGTTGGCACACCGGTAAATGGCTGCGTGCATTTCGTGATGACCCGCCCGCTGTCGGAGCCTGTCGTGCTATCACGAAAGGCGGTGTACACGTTGGACCCACCATCAACAATCAGGTCTTCTGCCTCAACCTGATTAAAGCCGGGCGGCGTAGCGTAGATGTCCTGCCACACGACACTTCCGTCAGTCCCCTTGAACTTGGTTGTACGTGAACTCACAGAGATCGCACCGAATACATGCATACTCGCCGTGTAGACGTTTCCGAAACGATCGTGCTCGATCGCCACGACCTGATCGCGCTTCGAAAAATAGGTGTCGGATTGGTTGTCGGTGATGTTTGCCGTCCACAACTGGGTGCCGGTCGTAGAGTACTTCGCGACGTACCCCGCGTTGCTGGCGCTGCCGTTGCTGAAGAAGCGATAGCCGCCCAATGCGACAGAGCCATTCCGATCGACTGTTCCGAAGGTGAACGTCTGAAATGTGGCGCCCGCACTCGGGGCAATCGTCCGACGCCAGAGCAACTGCCCCGACGGGCTGATCTTCTCGACAGCAGTAGACGTACCGGAGTTGCCAAAGATGAAGACATTCCCGTCGTCATCGATCGCAAGGTTCCCGAACTGGGCCACACTGATGTCGGGCCGCTCTGCGGCCCACACCACTGCTCCATTGCCCGCATTGAGACGCATCACCAGGCTCTTCGCCGGGTCCACGACATTCCGCACCGCCGCATACATGTTGCCGTTCGAGTCGAATCCCAAACGGGTACTCGATAGTTCTGAGGCAACATTCTGCTCATCCTCCAGGAATGAAACCCAGCCGATCGCTCCGGTCGTGGGGTTCACCTGGTACACACTCGGATCTTCTGTAACGCTCGGGACCCCCGCGGTTCCTGTCGCAAAGAACACCGCGCCTTCGCCATCGACAACGATCTGGCGGATGTTCGTGTTCACTCCCAGATAAGTTCTCTGCCATTGGATCAGTCCCTCGGGGGACACCTTGATCATGCCCGGAGATCCTGACGGCACAACTCCACCAACATAGATATTGCCATCGAGGTCAGTGGCGCTCGACGAGGTGCCCGAAAGGTACGGTGTCGAAGTGCTCCAGATCGTGCCCGTCGGCTGCACATTCTGCGCCCCATCGAGCTTCTCGACGACGACGCGATGAGGACTCGCGTCATCGTCTCTGCTGACGATGACGACATTGCCCTCAATGTCCCCCAGTGCATTCTGTAAGTAGTATCCGGTGCTTTGAGTGCTCCACACTCTGTTGAAGAGCGCCCCGGTCTCAACGCTGCTCTGTAAGCCAAGGTCCCGCATCAGATCCGATACCTGCTCGGGCGCGACCTTGCCTTCGAGGGCCTCTCTGATTTGTGCCTGATCTGACTGCGCAGCCGCGCGCGTTGCGGGCATGACCGTGACGATCGCCGCTGCGGCGGCCAAGAGCGTGTGCTTGACGAGTCTCATGCTGAATCTCTCTTCTTGAGTGTCGATGGGTTCGTGGGGCGCGGCAGCGGCTTATTGATTGCCTTCAAGCGCGGCGGGGCTTACGTAATGGATGCCGCGGCTCGCCGGCTGGCCGTAGAGTTCCGGCATGAGGAACTTGCCCCGCTCGTCGCCGACCTTCTGCACCTCGACGGGTGCGCCACGCTGCACAACAAACGCATCGCTCCGGTGCGCGATGACCTCCCACGACACCTTCATGCCGGGCTGACCGCCCGCGATCACGAACGCGTTGTTCTGGATCTCCTGCGCGATGTACAGATTCGGACCCGGGGCCCCGATCGGCGTGAGCGTGTACCGGAAGTCCGTGTTGATCGCGCCGAAATAGTCCGGCAGCATCACCACACCCACACCCCGCCCATCCAGAATCACATTGCCGTTGTACCGGTTCTGCGGCTCGGGCGACTCGCTCGAATAATGCAGCAAGTACGCGCCCGCGGGGTCGAGCGGGTGATCGATCATGAAGCTCTTGGTGCCCGAAGCGCCCAGGCGTCCATTGGAATACACGCCCCACCCGCTCGCGCTCGCCGATTGGCCGTAGACGCCGAAGTGCGCGCCGGTTGTCGCGGTGGACTCGCCGCGCACGCCCGTCCCCTGCCCGACCGTGCTCTGCACCCCGATCGAAGTGGTTCCGGTGCTCGTGTCGGTGATTTCGATGCCGTTGCCATCGGTGTACCGGACATCCAGGCGCGACTGCGGCGTTTCGGTGCCCACACCCAGATTCCCGAGCACATCCCACCGCCCGAGATACTGGAAGTTCGAGCCGTTCGCATCGTTCATGCCAACCGCCAGACCATTCGACCCGGCCGCGAACTGGATCGCCTTCGGCTGCCCCGCGCCAAGTAGTCTCAGCGACGCCGACCCGGACTGCGGCGAGATGTCGAGTGTCGTCAATGGCGCCGTCGTTCCGATGCCGACATTGCCCGCGCTTCCCGTGATGACCATACGAGTAGCGCCGGTCGTAGAGTCGCGGAACGTCAGATTGTCGGTGCTCCCGTCGTGATAGATCGCGAACGATGAGGCAGCGCCGTCCTGGCCCATGCGGATGCCGGGATTCATCGGACCCGAGACTCGGATCGGCCATGCACTCGCCCCGTGAACATGCAACGGACTGACAGGGTTCGTGGTCCCGATCCCCACATTCCCGCTCGCAGTGACAGCCAGCCCGCGCGTGTTGATCGAATACGGGGCGGCCGTCAGTTTCTGACGTCCGATCACCTCGTACATCTGCGAGCCGCCCGCGGGCCCGGCCTCGATCTCGACCCATCGCTGGATATTGGCTGCCCACGCCGCGATGCCGAAATCGACTTCGACCGTGAACGCGCCGTCGACGACATCAACATCGAACGCCTGCATTGTCTCGATCAGGGTGCCCCCCGTCTCCGCGTCATACAGCCGGAACCTGAAGTCGCGGAGCCCATCGACCGGCGTCCCGTTCTGTGAAAGGACTCCTTGGTAGGTGATCCCGGTGTCGGGGGTCACGGCATGGGCGGACGCGCCAGCCAAGCCCATTCCGGCGACAACGACGAGCGAGCGGATTGTGGTGGTCAGTCTCATGGGGCGATCTCTCTTCGTGGATGGGCCGACTGCGGGGCCCGCGACGAAAGCGAGGCCCTTCATGAAGACCCAACGACATCCACCGCCGCGAGGGAACATCGAATTTGCGAAAAAAGTCCCATTCACACCGCGAATCGACCCCGACCCGGGGAATTGTGGGCCCCTCTCGAGATTTGATGTCCCCTTGGGCCGACGGATGGCGTTATCACAAAGGAAGGGAGTGACCCAACTCCCCCACTGACCTTCTTCAGGAGCAACCATGAAGACCGCCGTCGCCCTCGTCTCCATCGCCACGCTGGTCGCGATCCCGGTTTCCCTCGCCCAGTATGAAATCACCCGGAGCACCATTGACGGGGGCGGCGGCACGCTCGCCGGGGCCACGTACACATTGAGCGGCACGTTCGGGCAACCCGACACCGGCACCCTCACCGGTGCGACCTACTCGCTCGAGGGCGGGTTCTGGTGGCCGTCCACGCCCGCAACCCCGGCCTGTCCCGGTGACATCGCCAATGGCGACCAGATGGTCGATGTCGACGACCTCAACGCCATACTCTCCGCCTTCGGCACGACCGTCGGGATCGGCGATCCGCGCGATGCCGCCAACAACGACGGCGTCATCGACGTGGACGACCTCAATGTCATCCTCGCCAACTTCGGCGTCACCTGCTCCTAGCCGATCGGTCAGGGGTTCTTCTTGATCTTCGACCGCAACAGATAGCTGCTCGGCTGAAGCTCGTCCTCGAATCCCCACAATGGCACACCGATCATGGAGTCGCCCTTCTGGTGGTCTTTCCAGATCGTGATCGGGCGGTCGATCGCCAGCTTGGAGTCTTCATGGTCGGCGACAATCAGCCGCACCTGGAGCTTCGAACGATCCGAGAAGTACCAGGTCCCGTTGCTGTACGTCCACTTGGTCTCCCGAACCCACTTGTCCGCGGGGATGCGGACCGCGAGCTCCTCGAACTCGGCCTGCTGAATCTCCCAGGCGCTGAGCGCGGTCTCGATGACTTCCTCGCGATCGTCGCCGCGGTACTCATCCTTGGGCAGCTTGTTCTCTCGGATGATCAGCTCGCGGAGCGAGTCGGCCTGCGCCTCCAGCTGCTTGCTCACGGCGTCATACTCGGCTCGCATGGCCTTGCCCGCTTCCTGATCGAGCGCGCTCAGCAGCGTCACCCGCTCGTCGGCGAACCCCATGACCTGGGGGATGCCCCCCGTGAACCACAGCGGCTTCTGCGCGGCAACCGCCTCTTCGGCGTATCCCATCGCGGTCTCCAGGTCTTTGCGAATCTCGCCCGGTAACAACTCCTTCTGTGCCTCCGCCGCGGCGAGGAAACTCGTCAGGTTGCCGAGCAGACCGTTCCCCACGCCCTCGATCCGCTTGCCCTGCTCCGTGTTCTGGTCCATGAGCCGAACGTACTTCTGCGCGATCCGGATGCACTCGGCCCGTGCGGCCTCGGCCTGCTGAAAGGTCTCAGACGCCAGCACCCGGTCCGTCTGGAACACCTCCGGCCTGTTGAACATGATCGACAGATCACGCAGCCGCTTGTAATCGGCCTCAAACTCGGGGTAACGAGCGGGATCGATCAACTGTTGCAGCTTCGTATTCAGCGGGCCGAGGTAGTCGGCGGCCGTCACGATCTTTGCGTCCGCGTTGACCATCTGCTGACGGACCTCGGCCACCCCGACGCCGTCGGAAGGGAGCTTCGCGAGCGCATCCTTGACGAATCCCGACTTCCGCTTGGCATTCTCGACGACTCCGAGTAACCCGCTCACTTCGCGGAAATCGATCGATAACTGGTCCTCGACTTTCCGCAATCGCTCCACCGCCTCCGTCAACTGACTCGCACCGCCCTCCACCTCTCGGAGGTTGAATCGCGCCCCCTTGAGCACTTCCTCCTGTTGGTAGTTCAGGGGCGTGCCCTCTTCCTGCTGGGGCGGCGGGGCCGTTGCGCCCGTCATGAACTCGTACAGACGGTTGTACTCTTCGAGCGCCGCCTCATATCGGGCGGCCGCCTCTTTCAGGCCCTCGGTCCCGGCGGGAACACTCTCGAGCAGCTCCTTCGCAGGGGTAATGTCGTCGATCGCCTGCTTGAGCCGGTTGGCCAGCAGCTTGCCCGCGGCGCCCTTCGGCGGCTCCGTCCGGTTGGCGACATTCTCCGCGACATACTGCAGGTTTGTTTCTGCCCGCTTGAGCAGGCCATTGATCTTGTCAACATCCGCCGATGCACCAGTTGTCAAGCCGAGGATGAGACCGATTGCGATCAGGATGCGCAAGAACCGGAGGGTGCTGGAGCCGACACTGTTCATGAA
>CALFMQ010000011.1 GCA_937879825.1 uncultured Phycisphaerales bacterium | reverse complement strand
CTTCATCGCGCTGGCGTACCTCATCGGCGCGATCCCCTTCGGGCTCATCATCGCGCGATCCAAGGGCGTCGATCTCCGCGCGCACGGCTCGGGCAACATCGGCGCCACCAATGTCCTCCGCACGCTCGGCAAGAAGGCCGGCATCCTGTGCTTCACGCTCGATGCGCTCAAGGGAGCGCTGCCCGTCGCGGCGTCAGGTGTCGTGATGAATGTCATCGGTCGCGGCGAACTCGCACCGATCGAAGCCCTCTGGTGGCTCGCCGTCGCCATGGCCACGGTGCTCGGGCACATGTTCACAATCTTCGCGCGCCTCCGAGGCGGCAAAGGCGTCGCGACCGCCTTCGGCGCGCTGTGCGCCATGTGGCCCGTCGTCACGCCCGCGACGGTCGCGGCACTCATCGCGTGGTACCTCACCCTCAAACTGACGCGCTATGTGAGCGTCGCGTCGTGCGTCGCGGCCCTCGTGCTCCCCGCGTGCGTGCTCGCGTTCCGCGCCTCGGGGCTGATGACCAACGACGCGACCACCCCGGGCGACCGCATCGCCTCGGCGTGGCCCTTCCTCGCGGTCACCATCGCACTGGCTGCACTGGTCATCTACAAGCACCGCGCCAACCTCGCCCGGGTCCGGGCCGGGACGGAGCACCGCTTCGGCAACCGCGCGCCCAAGCCGGCGGACGCGGATCCGAAGACCTGACCTGAATCGGGGATGCCGCGGGTTATCGGGACGCGCAAATGCTGCGATTGTTGCAATCCGCACGCCGGGGTCCTCGGGCGCGCTGATCGTGGCCATCGGACCGTCCGATGAATCTGAGTGTGGGAGGTGTCCAAGTTGACACCCAAACCCCGCGCCGGAGATCGACTCATGCGATTCAAGCCGAAACGCGCCCGCAACAACGCCCCCTCGGACACGCAGACGCTCGAGAGCGACCGCGAGGCGCTCCCGTTCCCGGAGGGCGGCGTGTTCAGCGCCAAGACATCGCCGACGCGCCCCACCAAGTCCGGCAGCAGGAAGTCGGCCGATCCCACCATCGAAGAACTCGATCAACTCTTCAGCGACATCAGGTCCGGCCTCGACGACCTGGGCGATCTGCTCGATCAGCCGTTCAAGCTGCACGCGCCCGACGACTCCGACGACTCGGGCCCCCGCCGCGCCGCCTGAGCCAGATCAACGCCCACAACGCAAACCGCGCAGGCCACGCGACACCCGCGACACGCCATCATCAGGCGAGCGGCCTGACGCGAGCCGTCCGAAGTCTCAGAAAATCATCGACAGGCCCATGCACCGGCGCCAGGTGCTGATCTGCCCGAGATGGCCGAACGGATGGCCCGTGAGCATGAACGCCGCCATCGCGCCCTTGGTCTTCATCACATCGCCCATCATGCCCTCGGGCATCGGCGCATCGAGCGCCTCGGGCGTCGCCTCGGCGAATGCGCGCATCGCGGTCTCCTGGCGCTCCTTGAAGCGGGCGAGCAGCTCGTCCTTCTTGCCGTAGCGCTCCCCCGCCGGGTCGGCCTCGCTCTTGGCGCCGAACTCGTAGAGCTCCTTCCACTTCGCGTCGTTCTTGAATAGGTCCTTCCGCCCCAGCACATCGCAGCACATGTCCGCGTACAGCGCCATGTGCCCGTAGTTGTATGCGGGCGAGTTGCAGTTGACACCCTCGGGCACCAAGCCGAACTGCTCGGCGGGGATGTCCTTGACGAGCATGTCCGAGTACATCAGCACGAGCCGGGCGGATGGAAGAACGATCTCGGGAAGTGCGGGCACTGAAGTCTCCTCTCGTGTGTGTCAGATGTCCCGGTATTGCCGCCGGCGGCGCGCCGGCCACGAGCCGGATGGTACGCGCCGGAGCGGCATGAAGCGCCATCCGCCGCGCCCGTGCGAAACGGGAGCTGGGGGTGCGGCGGGCGCGAGGGGGATAGAATCGGGCATGAGCCGCGTTTATTCGGTGGCATCTCGGGCGTCGCGCCGGATTCTCATCCGCAACGCCGTGTCCCTCACAGGCCCGGCGCTGGCGATCGGCGCGGGCCTGGCGCTGCTGGCGACACTCATCGACCGCCTCATCGGCCCGGGCCTCGCATGGTGGATGATCCTCGCGCCCGCGATCCTGATCCCCGCGATGATCGCCGCGTTCCTCGCCTGGTATCGACGCGGCTCGCGCCTCGATGCGCTGGCTTCCGTCGACGAGTCGCTCCGGCTCGAAGACCGCCTCGGCAGCGCCGCCGCGTTCACGGAGCGCGACGATGACAATCCCTTCGCGCTCCTGGCGATCGACGAGGGCGAGCGCACCGCGGGCGATGTGCGTGTCGACCGCGCCATCCCCATCCGCTTCGACAACGCATGGTTCGCCGCGGGCGTGATGCTCCTCGTAACACTCGGCGCGCTGCTGTTCGTCGAACCGATGCACCTCCTGCGCGACAACGCGGCACACGAAGCGAACATCCACCGCATCGCCCAGCAGGAGCAGGCCGCCGACGAGATCGACGAGGTCGCCGGCGCGATCGAGCAACTCTCGACCGACGGCGACGCGGCCCTCGCCGACACACCGGGCGCACAGGACGCGCTGGCGGAACTCGAGAAACTCCGCGAAGAACTGGCCAAGGGCGAGACGGATGCGGACGAAGCGCGATCGCAGGCCGCCGAGTCGCTCAATGATCTGGCGCAGGGCTTGGAGCAATCGGCGCAGGAGTCGCGGGCCGCCGACGACGCGGTGCGCGAGATGTTCTCGCAGCTCCCGCCCAAGGACACACCGAGCGGAGCGAGCGAGCGCCTGGCCGAGGCGCTGCGCTCGGGCGATCTCGACGGCGCGCTCGAAGCGCTCGACGAACTGGAACAACAGGCCGGCGACCTCCCGCCCGAGCAGCGCGAAGACATCGCGCGCGATCTGCGCGCCCTGGCCGATGACCTCGAAGAACTCACAGCCCAGCAACAGAACGAACAACAACCACGCGACGACAACGAGCCCGCGCCCGACGAAACGGGCCTCACGCCGCAGGAGCGCGACGAACTCCGCGACATGGGCGATGCGCAGCAGATCGAAGAGGCCCTGCGCCAGCGCGGCTTCGATCAGGAACCGGCGCAGAAACTCGCCGAGCAACTGGAGCAGGAGCACAAGGACCAGCAGGCCCAGAAGCAGGCCGAGCAGCGCACCCGCGACCTGAGCGACGCCGCCCGCGACGCCGCCGACGACATCGAGCAGAAGCCAAAGAACGACTCATCCAACAACAACCAATCTCAGAACGGCGATCAGCCGCAACATCAGGGCGAGCAACAAGGCGACAACAAGCAACAACAAGACGGCGGCTCCAAGCCCGACGACCGCAAACAAGGCACGAGCGAGTCGCCCGACCCGAACGCCCCCGGCGCACCGACGCCCGCCGAGTCGCCCGCGAAGCAGGAAACGCAAGGCGGCAAGCCGCAGCCGCAACAGCAGGGCGACCCGAGCCAGGGCCAACCCCAGCAGCAACAGCCCGGCCAGCAACAACCGACGCAAGGAAGCGACCCATCGCAACAAGGCGACCAGCCCGCCAATCAGCAGGGCGACAAGCCGGGCGATCAACCCGGTGCGCAGCCCGGAGGCGAGCAGGGATCACCCACCGACTCGCAACAACCGGGACAACAACAACCGGGCGCGCAGGACGGCGCGCAACCGGGCCAGGGCGACCCCGCGCAGTCCACCGACTCCCAGACCCCCGGCGCCGGCTCGCAGCAGGGCGAACAGAACTCCGATCAGACCGCCACGGGCACTTCCTCCGACGCCGGCGCCGAGCGCGATCCCAACCAGGGCGCCGGGCAAGGCGGCGACAAGGGCGGCACCGGCGTCCAGCGTCTGCGCGAGCAACTCGAAGAGATCCGCGACGAAGCCCGACGCGCCAAACAGAACCAACAACGCGCCGACGACATCCGCGACCGCGCCCGCGAACTGCTCGACGGCATGAGCGACGACGAGCGCCAGCGCATGCTCGACTGGGCCGAGCAACTGGCACGCCAGAACAACGCGCCATCGGACGACTCCTTCGCCGCACAATCGCGGGACCGCCCGCCGATCGACGCCTCCAACACCTCGCCGATGGACATCCGGCGCAACGCCGATGATGGGCGCGTGGTGGGCGAGTTCGACGACCCCAACTCGCGCACCGGCGCGGGCGATGTCTCCGATCGCGCACCGACACCCGCCGAGATCCGCAAGGCGCTCGAGGGTCTGGACCAACTCGTCGAGGACCGCGCCGTGCCGCGGAGCCGCCAGAGCGTGATCGAGCGGTACTTCCGCAAGGCGCTGGAGCGCGCAGAGAAGGAACAAGCAGAGCAGCCCGCCGAAGCATCGCCGCCGCCCGCCCCGGCCAAGGACGCCGACGGTTGAGGGCGCGCCGCCGCCGTAGACTCATCCTGTTGTGGGCATGACCTTCGCCAATCCGATCTGGTTGCTCGCGGCCCTCGTGGCGCTCCCGTGCGCCTGGACGGCGTTCCGCTGGTTCCGCTCGATGACGCGGGCCCGCGCCGCCAGCGCCGCAATCGCCCGGGCGCTGCTCATGCTGCTGCTCGCGCTCGCGCTCGCCGGCGCCGCGAGCGTCCGTGAGAGCGATCGCGTCGCCGTGATCGGTGTCGTGGATGTCTCCGACTCCGTGCGCCAGTACGCCGACGCCTTCGCCGATCTGCCCGCCGACGCGGGCGGGCGGAGAGCGCGCCTGAGCGAAGCGATCCAGGGTTGGCTCGGGCGTTCGGCCGAGGACCGCAAGCCCGACGACGCGATCGGGCTCGTGGTCTTCGCGGGTGAGCCCGCGGCCGTCACCATCCCCACCTCCGAGCAGTCCGTCGAGTTCCCGCTGGACCGCACGCTCCGCGACGGCACAGACATCGAGCAGTCCCTCCGATTCGCGCAGGGCCTCTTCCCGCCCGGCGCGGCGCGGCGCCTCGTGCTCTTCTCCGACGGCCGCGCCACATCGGGCGATGCGCTGGAGGCGGCCCGCGAACTCGGCGCGCTGGGCACGCGCGTCGATGTCGTGCCGATCTCCTACGCCGTCTCCAACGAGGTGATGATCAGCGCGATCGATACGCCCCCCAACGCCGCCCCCGGCGCCAAGGTGCGCGTCCGCGTCGTGCTCGACGCGACAGACGCCTCCGCCGGCACGCTCCGCCTCACCTACGACGGGCGCGAACTCGATATCAACGGCGCCGACCCCGGCATGGGCCGCCGACTCACGCTCGCGCCGGGGCGCACCGTCGAGATGGTCGATGTGCAGCTCAACACCGACCGCGTCCACGCGCTCCGCGCCGTCTTCGAGCCCGACGACGCTTCGAGCGACCGCGTCGCGACCAACAACACCGCCGAGGGCTTCACCATCACACCCGGCGAGGGCTCGGTGCTCGTCATCAACCCCGACGGCGCGCCCGACACGCTCTCGCGCACACTCGCCGCAAAGGGCATCCGCGTCGAGACGCGCGCCCCGGTCGGCACGCCCACCGACCTCCTCCAGATGCAGGCCTTCGACCTCGTCATGCTCGAAAACATCGGCGCCTACGACATGACAACCGTCGCCCACCGCGTCCTCCGCGAGTTCGTCGAGACGCTCGGTGGTGGGCTCGTGATGATCGGCGGCGAGCGCTCCTTCGGCGCCGGCGGATGGATGGGCACCGAACTCGAAGACATCCTGCCCGTGCGCCTCGACCTGCCCGAGCAGATGATCACGCCCCAGGCCGCCGTCGCCTTCGTGCTCGATTCCTCCGGCTCGATGGGCCAGACCGTCGCCGGCACGCTCAAGTCCCAGATGCAGATCGCCACCGAGTCCGCGGCCCTGGCCATCTCCACCATGGAAACAACCGACCTCGTCGAGGTCATCGCCTTCAACTCAACACACACCGTCATCGTCCCGCTCGCCCGCAACGCGGACAAAGAGGAAACCGCCGGACGCGTGCGCTCTATCGCGCCGGGCGGCGGCACCAACATGTACCCCGCACTCGCCAAGGCCGTGAGCGATCTGCGCACCGCCGACGCGAAAGTGAAGCATGTCATCCTCCTCTCCGACGGCCAGTCCATGGGCGACCCCTCCGAGGGCACCGCCATCGCCACGCTCGCGCAGGATCACGGCATCACGATCTCCACCATCGCCGTCGGCGACGGCGCCGCGCGTCAGACACTCGCAGACATCGCCGGGCAGGGCGGCGGGCAGTACTACGAGGTGTTCAATGTCGATCAACTGCCCAAGATCTTCATCAAGGAGATCCTCGTCGTCCGCAAGCCGCTGATCCGCATCGGGCTCTTCGACCCCGTCGATCTGCGTTCGGGCTCGTCGCTCGTATCAGGGATCACCGGCGCGTGGCCCGCGCTGCGCGGCCTGAACCTCACGCGCCGGCGCGACGACCCCAAGATCACCTACGCGCTGGCCTCGCCCCAGGGCGAGCCGCTCATGGCGCACTGGTATGTCGGGCGCGGGCAGGTCGCGGCCTTCATGTCCGACGCCTCGCCGGACTGGGCGGCGCGCTGGATCGACTGGCCCGGATACGCCGCCATGTGGACGCAGATCGCCCGCTCCGTCTCGCGCCCGTCGGGCGAGCCGGGCCTCGAACTCACCAGCGAGGTCGTCGACGGCGAACTCATCGTTCGACTCGATGCCCTGCGCGACGACGGACGCCCGCGCGACATGCTCAGCGTGCCCGGCACCGTGTACACCCCCGACGGCACGGGCATCGACGTCCGCCTCAACCAGACCGGTCCGGGCGTCTACGAGACGCGCCTCCCCGCCGACGCCTCGGGCAACTATGTCGTGGCGCTTCTGCCCAAGGAAGGCGCCACGCAACTCCCGCTCGTCATGGGCGGCGCCTCCCGAGCACTCGGTCCGGAACTCGGGCACCTCCGCTCGGACATCGCGCCGCTCCGCCAGATCGCCGAGGCGACCGGCGGGCGCGTCCTGTCGCTGCGCGCACCCGAACTCGCCGAGTTGTTCTCGCGCGATGGCGTCAAGCCGCAGCGCGCCTCGTCGCCCCTCTGGCAACTCCTACTCATGTGGGCGCTGGCGGTGTTCCTGTTCGATGTGGGCACACGCCGCGTCGCCTGGGACCGCCTCATCACGAAGCAGGTCGCCGAGGAGATCCGGGCCCGCGCGCTCCACGCCGTCCGCGCCCGGAGCGACCAGGCCGCCACCACCGCATCCACGCTCCGGCGCGTATCCGAAGACCGTGCAGCACCCCGCGCTGGCGGCCCCCCACCCCCGCCCGCCCCGCTGGTGGATCGAAGGCCGGGGCAGCAACCCATCGATGACGACGCCGTCCGCGCCGCGGCCCGCGCCAAGCAGGAAGACGAACGAAAGGCCGCCGCCCGACAGCGCATGCTCGGACGCCTCAGCGGCACGCAACCTTCCCCGACCAGCCCATCGACGCCCGATCAGAAGCCCCCCGCCACCGACGCCAAGCCCGAACAGGACACCACCTCGGGCCTCCTCCGCGCCAAGAAACGCGCCCGCCAGCGCATGGAACAGGACGATGCGCCCCCCGACGACCGCTAGGCCCCCAATCCCACGCGACCACACCCGCCGGCGGTGATACCCTTGTGGCACGCATTCGGGGAAACACTTGGAACGAGCGGAGTTCGAACAACTCGCGATCGAGCAGATGGACGCCGTCTACCGGATGGCGCTCCAACTGGCCAGGCACCCCGACGAGGCATCGGACCTCGTGCAGGAGACCTACTTCCGCGCGATCCGCGCCTCATCCCGGTTCGAGGAACGCGGCGGCGGCATCCGTTCCTGGCTCTTCACCATCCTCCACAACGTCTTCTATTCGAGGGTCGATAAGAAAAAACGCGGCCCCGCCCTCGTCGACGAGTTCTTCGAGGCCGACCAGACCGAACGCCCGCCGGACGAAGCCCCGCCCGCGTGGGACCTCGCGACCCTCGACTGGGACCATGTCGACGGTCGCCTCAAAAAAGCGATCGACGCCCTGCCCGAGGACCAGCGCGAGCCGCTGCTGCTGTGGGGCGTCGGGGGTATGAAATACCGCGAGATCGCCGAGATTATGAATGTGCCGATCGGGACGGTCATGAGCCGATTGCACCGGGCAAGGGCGACTTTGGCAAAAGAGCTGGAAGAATTCACTCGCGAGATCGGTTGGCACGGGGCGACCCACGCCGCAGGAACCCAAGATGACGGATGATCGGACCTTCCATCCCGACCCGAACACCCCCCCCGCCCGCCTCGACCCGGAGTCGATGAGCCGGGCGGAGCTGATTCGCGCCGCCGCCGACGGCGAAGCCCCGATGAGCCGCATCGGGAGCGAGGATCGCGCGCGCGTGGAGTTCGAGCGTTCTCTCCGCGCCGCGGTCGATCGGGTCTCGCCCGACGCCAAGGCCCCCGCCCACCTCCGCGCCTCGATCGAGCGGATGTTCCGCGAGCACGCCGGCACCGAAGCCGTCACCCCCGCGTCGGGCGGCGACACGCGCTCCCGTTCGTTCTGGAACCGCTCGGTCGGCCTGCTCGGGGTCGCGGCCGTGCTCGCGCTCTGCGCCGCGGTCGTCGTCACATCGCTGCAGAGCGGGCCCGCTCCCTTCGGCGGGCATCAGGGCGCGATCAGAACCGCATCATTCATTCAAAGCGAGTCGGACGACTGCTCCGAACTCAACGACCACTTCAACGCCAAGTTCCGCGCCCGCTCCCGAGAAGAGGCCCAGCGCCTGGCGCAGTCCATCTTCGAGAAAGTGCCCGACGCCCTGCTGCGCACCGACGATGCGCTCATCTCGATGGGCTATGAGTTCGCCGGCTTCGGACGCTGCGCTGTGCCGGGGCCCGGCAGGTCCGGGCACCTCATCTACCACCTGGACTCGAATCCCGCCGAGGCGCTCAGTCTCTTTATCCAGGAGGACGTCGTCCCGATCGGGATCGATCAGTCCTGCTGCTACCGAATGCCGCTCGTCGATACCACCGATAACCGCGTGCTCGTGTGGCGCGAGGGCGGCTTCGTCTACTACCTCTACTCGCACAATCCCCAGGCGATCGAGACGGCCCGGTCGATTTTCCACGCGCCCAAACACGAAGCCGTCATCCGCTAACGCGAATCTCACCGACCCTTCGCGTCCGATCGGCGTAGAATCCCCGCCGGGTCACACGACTCAGGAAGGGGAGCACCGATGCCGATATCCCGCACCTCCACGACTCGCCCGTCCATCGCGCTGCTGCTGATCGCCGCGGCCGTGGCAATGCCCGCCTCCGAGGCCCGCGCCCAGAACGCCCTCCGCGTCAACAACGGCAGCGCCCTGGACGCCAACCTCCGCGTCGGCTCCGGCGGACGCAACATCCGCCCACGCTCCTTCTCCGACGAACTCAACTTCCGCAACGCCGTCGTCACCGGGAACGTCGCCGGCGGCATGGGCTTCCGAGGCGATGTCGGCTACACCGCGCCCCTCGACTTCCGCGGCGACACCGGGAGCAGCGATCAGTTCGGCTACCGCGCCGACGCCTTCTACTCCGGGCTCGCCACCCGCAACATCCGCGGCATCGACGCCCTGCGAACACAACTCCAGTTCACGACCTTCGGGCAGACCTCCGGCGTCGCGGGCCCGCTCATCATCAACCGCCCCGACACCGGCGTCGGCGCGTCGGGGTTCAACACCGCCGGCGCCCAACCCCTCTCGCTCAACATCGACCAGTTCGATAACGGCTCCATGCGCTCCATCTCCGCGATGCGCGTGCAGACGGCCCTCGGCCCCGAACTCCTCGCGCGACTCATCAACGACCAGGGCGATAAACGTGTCGTCACCGGCTCGGAGATCGAGGGCATCCGCCTCCGGCCCGACACCACCGAGGCCATGCCCGAGCCGCCGCCCACCCGTATCGACAGAGCCAACCCCAACGCCGAACCGGTCGGCTCGAACCTCTCGCCCCACGCCGTCATGCTCGAGTCGCTCCGGCGCGAGACCGATCGCGCCGGCGCACGCCTGCGCGGCGTACCGGGCGACACCGACCAACCCGAAGAACTCCGGGGCCCTTCCCCGGAAAGCCGGTGTCGCGGCGCCCAGCGCCTCCAACCC
>CALFMQ010000010.1 GCA_937879825.1 uncultured Phycisphaerales bacterium | reverse complement strand
TCGTATCCCCCGAGGACGAGTCCGCCGACCGGTGGTCGCACCGACTGCTCGCGCCTTTCCTCATCGACCATGTCGAACTGGGCGAGGGCTACGCGCTCGTGCAGCTGGCTGCACCGCGCACCTGGCACGGCAAGACGCTCGCAGAGCTCGATCTTCGGCGCAAATACAATGTGACGGTCGTCGCGATCAAGCGCAAGGTCGAGGCCGCCTCCGAGACAGGCGCCGACTCGTATGAAGAGCGCGTCGTCGATGTCCCCCAGCCGCGCTCCCGTGTCGGCGCTGATGACACACTCATCGTCGCGGGCTTCGACGCGGACCTCGAGAAACTGCCGCGCTAGCACCCTCTCTCTGGGAGGGCAGGTGAGGGCTCCGCCCGTGTCCCCTGACGCTTCGCCATCTCAACGATCACGACGGCGCATCATTCGACGCATGGCCGTCTGTCTCTTCCTCGGTGCGGTCGTGAATATTGCTGTCGCTTGGGCGTGCGTGCTGTGGTCGCCGCAGATCGGCTACAAGTTCTGGCACACCAGCAAGACCGATGAATACCACTATCCCGGCCCGTACTTCGGCGAAGAACTTCCACCGCTGCAGACGAAGCGAATCGCGATCGGATTTGACGAACACAACTGGTCCGAAGACGGCCTGCCCGAGACAACAATTCTCACTGGACAGTCCGGGTTGCCTTTCCATGGTCTGCGATACGAAGTGTCCGTGATCTGTGGACAATCTGGAATAGGTGTGACGCCGATTCCACATTCAGACCTCTACGCCGAATGGCGCGAAGAACCTTGGCGCGCGATTCACTGGGGGCTGCCCGCCCACCGTATCCCGCGATGGATGCGCGTCGGCTTGGACCACCGCCGACTCCCGCTCAATCCGATCCCGCTCGGATTCATCGTCAACACACTGATCTATGCGGGTCTCATCGGCGGGCTCGGGTACGGACGGCGGGCGCTGCGTCGCCGCCGCGGCCTCTGCTCAAACTGCGCCTACGACCTCGCGGGCCTCGCAACATGCCCCGAGTGCGGAAGTGCCGCGGCCAGGGCCTGACGCATACCCGCTAGTACCCCAGCCCCGCGTACTCATCCGGCACGAAGGCGATCCATGCCGCCAGCCCCCCCACTGCTGCGGGGAGAATCACGCGCAGCGCATACCGCGCCCACTTGTTGAGACGTTTGAATACGGGCAGGTCCGCGACGATCCATGCGATCGGCGTCGCCATGCAGAGCGCCAGAGACCAGTAGTTCAGCCCCTCGCCGTTGGCCGCGGCGTGGAGCGTCAGCGCGCCGGCGATCGCGCCCATGGCGATGGCGATCGGCTCGCCGAAGGTCTTTCGCTTGGTGAGCAGACAGACCACGCACACGCTCCCGCACATCGCGCTGAGCACGCCCATGAGGCGGGCGTCCTGCGCGACGCCCCAGAACGCCAGCGACGGCGCCATCGCGCCGAGCACAGCGCTCATCGCCATCCACACATTCCATGCCGGCGCGCGCTTCGAGAGCATCGTCAGGCACGTTGTGATCCAGACCACGCCCGCGACGCCGCCGACGAACCACAGCCCCGCATCGCGACTGTTCCAAACGAACCACTCGAGGTAGCTGCGCATGAGCGGGATCAGCATCGCGCCCGTGATGAGCACCGCAACAAGGAGGCGCGTCGCCCACCGTGCCCACGCCGGCGCACGCCAGTGCGCCTTCAACGTCGCGACGATCGCGCCGAGCAGCGCGATGTACACGATCCAGTGCTCGGAGGGCATGCGCGCGTTCGGCGGGAGGAACTGCTCACCGACGACTCGCCGATGCGCCACGATGTACCCGATCGCGGCGCACCATGCGCCGGCGACACCCCCCCACTTCTGCATCGCGCCCGCGCGCATCGCCGGCTTGCGCACGATCATCGCGCAAAGCATCAGCGCACAAAGAATCCCGGCGCCCATCGCGAGCGCCGGGATCGGAACATCATTGATCGCGTCTTTCGGCCCCATTGCCGATCAGACGCCGTTACCCTCGATAGTCACATAGAGCGTCACCTCGTCGCCCAGCGCGCCCTCTTCGATGTACTTGGTCATGCCCCACTTCGAGCGTTCGATCTTGAACTCGGCCTCGAAGCCGCTCTTGACGCCGCGGCCCGTGTCGGCCTCACCGACCCACGAGATGTGCGCTTCGACCGGATTCACCTTGCCGAGCATCGTCAGGTCGCCCGTCACGAGCATCTCGCCGTCGGCGATCTTCTCGAAGGACTTGCCGACGAACGAGATTTCCGGGAACTGGCGCGAAGAGAAGAAGTCGGGGCTCTTGAGGTGCTTATCGCGCCCGTCGTTGCCGGTGTCGATATTCTCGATCTTCGCGGTGACTTC
>CALFMQ010000009.1 GCA_937879825.1 uncultured Phycisphaerales bacterium | reverse complement strand
CGCTTCAACGAACTCAACCAGTTTGCCTACTCCGCTCGCGCCACCGGTGGCGTCTCGTCGGTGTTCCAGAAGGTCATCACGTACACCGGCGGCATGATGCCCACCCCTGCCGACTACCAGATCGTCACCCAGATGGGCGACCTCTACTCTGGTCTGCAGGACTCGACTGGCCCGTCGGGCGATGAGACCGTCGGCAACTCGATCGGATCGATCCACATCCTGAACAACGGATCCATCGGCGCCCAGGACTCCACCATCCAGAACATCAGCAGCTTGCGCCGTCCGGCGATCTTCTACGATCGCCAGTCGTTCCTCCAGCGCGGCGTCAGCACCGTGGTCGGACTCGGCGGCGCGGGCGCGTTCCTTATCAAGAATCTCAGCGCCAACAGTTTCTACACATCTCCGGATGGGACATCCTGGATCGCGCGCGGCCAGATCGAGACCGGCGGGACAACTAACGACGATGTCCTCATCCTCGACGGTGAAGTCGTGCTCCAGGAGGGTTCCGAGATCGGAACATCGGGAGTCTTCGTCGGAACCATCGTGGTTGCCGACATCACCGCCAGCCGCGACTGGTACGCGCGCGGCGCAATCGCCGGCGGCGGCCAATGGGCCGTCGTGAACGGCAACGTTGTGGCGAAGACGGGCGATCCGATCGTTTCGGGACGCGGCGTCGAGAACTGGGGCACGACGTTCCTCTCGCTCAACATGAACAACAACGGGGATTGGCTCCTTGTCGGCACGACTGACAGCGCAGATCCCGCCGCCGACACCGTGATGGTCCTCAACGGCGAGACCGTCCTCGTCCGCGAGGGCGACTCCGTTGATCTTCCAGGGTTCAAGAGCCCGGTGCTGATCGGGCGCGGCAACCTCACCAGCAGCGCGTTCGAGCCGAACGACTCCATCATCACCGATGACCGTCAGGTGTATTTCTTCGCCAACCTGCACGACGGCATGGGCAACGATTACAACTCTGATCCCGCGTTCGGAACGCCGCAGGCGTTTATGCGCCTCGACGCAGGCGGCGGCGCGCCCTGCCCCGGCGACACCAACGGCGACAACGTCGTGAACTTTACCGATCTGAATACGGTCCTCGCGGACTTTGGCATGAGCGGCGCGGGCCTCGCCGGCGATGTCAACGGCGACGAGATCGTGGACTTCTCCGACCTCAACATCGTGCTCTCGAACTTCGGCACGACCTGTAAGTAATCCAGCAGGCAGCCCCCGCACGCTCGCGCGGAACGCGCGATTCCAACCCCCTTCATCGCGTTGGTGTGCTTCAGGCATCGCGTCTGATTCACGAACGCGACGAAGGGGGTCTTTTCGCGCCGCCTTCCAATACATCTTCCCTCACGCGATGACGTTGTCGGCGTGGACGACGATTGGCTGGCCGGACGCGCAACGCCGGACGCTTTCGACCACTGCGGGAACCGCCGTGTCTTTGTGGCGCGGGATGCGGTCGAACGGACGGATGGCGTCCATGGAGAAGAGCACGATCTGCATGGGTGCACCCCCTGCCCCTTCTCACCCCACGATCACCGGGGGTCCCCGGACATCGCATATCTCAATAGATCATTCCCAGCCATTGCACGAAGAGCACCGGCTCGATGGGCTGTGCGCGCACGCTGCATGGTGGAATGCCGCCACCGCGGCCGGCTTCAGCCAAGGGCGAACTGCGCCCGAAACAATCGACATCGCATCGTTTTGCAGAACTGCCGCGCTCTTGTGTTGACAACTCGCTCGTGAGAGAATTCCTTGCACGGCGCCGAGTTTGCATCGCTGGGGGAGTCGGGCCGAGTCCCATGGCGGACTTCAGCCGGATGCTTTCAGGAGAGAATCCATGCTTCGCGTCATCCTTGTCGCTGGCCTGGTCGCATTGCCGAAGGCCGCGCTCGCGTCGTCGCCCCCCGTCATGTCGGCGCCGCGTGCTCTCCCCGGCGACACGTCGATCGCGGCGGCGCCGGGCGTGCAGCACAAGTCGGCCATCTCCAAGGGAGGCGACCAGTACCTCGTCGTGTGGGAGGATCGCGCGTCGACGATCTCCAACCTCGCGTGGGAGCAGACCGAATCGGACATCGTGGGCATCCGGCTCGACGCATCCGGCCAGCCTCTCGACGCGACGCCGTTCACGATCTCGCGCAACTTCGGCTACCAGCGTCGCCCCGAGGTGGTGTGGACGGGTGAGTCGTGGGTCGTCGCGTGGGAGAACCAGTCGCAAGCCGCTGGCTACTACGAGAGCCGCGTCCTGGCGGCACGGGTGTCCACCGATGGAGAAGTCATCGGCGCCCCCTTCGAGCCCTTCCCGACCAACGGCGGGAACGACTTTCACATGGCGTCGAACGGCTCGACCGTCGTGTTCGTGACGCAGTCCTACAACGCCGGCGAGGGCGGCCTGCTCGCGCGTCAGATGAATCCCGACGGATCGTTCGTGGGCGGGACGGTCATACTCGCCCCCGAAACGTACTACCTCTATTTCTTCACGGACATCCAGTCGGCCGGCGGCGAGTACCTCCTCACCTACAACGCCGACACCGGACCGGTGGTGCGCCGATTCTCGTCGACGCTTCAGCCCATCGGTGGACCAGTGAGCATCCCCGGGCGCAGATTTATTGCGTCCAACGGCTCGCAGTATCTTCTGGTCTTCGAGGGCGGTCAGTTCGGCAACACCCTCTTGGCGTCGCCGATGAACGTCGATGGCTCGCTCGTTGTGCCTGGAGGAACGCCGCTTCACGATCAATTCAACGGCGCCATCCTGTCGGTTGATGCGGCGTACAGCGAAGGCACGTGGTGGCTGGCGTACGAAGAAGCGTGGAACGGGCTCTCTTACCAGCGAATGACCAACGCCGGCGCGCTGCTCGATCCTGCGCTGCTCGCCTATCCGGGCGTGAGCCGCGACTGGGTCGAGGCCCCGAAAGTTGCGCCCGCGAACGGCGGCGGCGTGGTCACGGTCTGGGATGACTATCGATCGATCGACGGCGTTTGGCCTTCGGAGATCTACACCGGAAAAGTCTCGAGCCCGCAATCGTTCACGGAGCCGCAGGCGTTGTCGCTCGCGGCGCCTTCGCAGATGTCGCCGGAGATCGTCGCCGGGCCAGGGCACTATCTCCTGACGTTCGCGTCGCAGACCTCGGCTGGCGTTCGAATCATGGCGCAGAGGATCGCGGCGAACGGCATCGCGATTGATGACGAGCCGGTCGAAGTTGCGTCCGTGAAC
Organism: uncultured Phycisphaerales bacterium; assembly: GCA_937879825.1. GTDB lineage: Bacteria > Planctomycetota > Phycisphaerae > Phycisphaerales > UBA1924 > JACKHC01. Next base: position 4,059 of record CALFMQ010000009.1, on the reverse strand, counting down.
ACCGTGGGCGGGAGCCCCGCCGCGGCGTGGAACGGCGCGTCATACCTCGTCGTGTGGAGCGATGGGCTCAACATCGCGGCGCGACGACTCAGCGAGACGCTCGACCTGCTCGGCGACGGCCCTCTGACGCTCATGCCCGGCTCGACGCCCGACGTTTCAGCGCTCGGGGAGAACTTCCTCGTGGCGACCACATCCTTTGCGACATATCCGCAGTTCCGCGATACGTGGGTTCGGCGAGTCAGCGGCGAAGGCGAGCTGATGGACGCCGGGCGGATCTACGTCGGAGGGGGATACGCCCAGTTCTCGCGCGTCGAGACCTTCGGAGACCGTTGGCTTGTGTGCTGGCAGAACAACTGGACGCATGACAGCCCGAACTCGGATCTCGTGGCGCGCTTCGTCGGCGCTGACGGCGTGCCCGGCGCTTCTCTCGGAGTCGCCTCGACGTCCGGCGCTTCGGGCCACCCCGATATCGCGATCGGGCCGGACTACGCGTTGTTCGTCTGGCGCCAGAACACGCTCGCGAACGCCAACAACGACGTGATGTGCAGGCGCATCCGCCCCGACGGGACTTCACAGGACCCGGGCAACGTGATGGTGTCGAATGCGCCCTATCGGCAACTCTTCCCCGTCGCGACGTGGACCGGGACCGAGTACTTCATGGCGTGGGACGATCGCCGCAATGCGGACACGTTCTTCGACGCTCGCGACGACGTGTACGGCTCGCGGATTTCCAACGACGGCGCGGTCGTTGATCCGTCGAGCGTCGCGATCTTCAACGATGAGCGGCCTGAAATCACGCCGGCGATCGCGAGTCTGGGAAACGGGCGGTTCCTCGTCGCCGCTTCGGTGTTCCGTGACGAGGTCGGGTTGCAGGGGTATCGGATCGCTGTACGCGCCGGAGGGCCGCTCTGCCCTTCGGATCTCGACGGCGACGGTCAGGTCGGATTCAGCGACCTCAATCTGATCTTGTCGAACTTCGGTCTCGGGACTCCCGGCGCGGAGAACACCGTCGGCGACGTCAACGGCGACGGCGTCGTGAACTTCACCGACCTGAATGAAGTGCTGGCCGCCTACGGCGCCGACTGCTGAGCCACAGTCTTGAGTCGGCACGCACCAACGCCCGGCCGGTGTTCATCCGACGACTCATTCGTTGGTAAAGGTCTGCGCCTCGTGTGATGGTGGCGGCGTGCTGCGAGCAGCGCTCCGAGGCGAGTCGAAACTCGGATGATCTCTGTCAGAGATGACTCGAAGGCGGGCGAAGGGATTCGAACCCTCAAGATTCAGCTTGCAAAAAAGCCCAAACCTCGGCCAGGAAGAGTTTCCGACGCTGCCACGCGGGCGTTCTCTTTGCACGTCTTGCGAGTCTCACCGCGCTTTGCGGCCCGCTTCGATCTTGAGCGCGGTGACACCGCGCTGGCCAAGTCAGCAGGATCGCTGACGGCGACGGAGCGAGCCGCACGCGGCAGCCGTTAGTCAACCGGCGGGCCAGGCCCCCGGAGTGACGTGCTCTCCCGCACTTCCCGCAACACAGACTTTGTCCCGAGACGAACCAATCGCTCGTCGGCGTTCCGTGTTCGAACATGCAAAGCGACGAACACCTAAGTGTGCGACGCAGTAGATGCACCACATTGCCTTTGCCGGAGCAACCGACCATCTCCATCGAATCACGAGCCGTGATGCCACAAATATGTGTCGCCGCGCCTCATTATTGTGTCACGCTGCCTTAATATTGTGGCACCGAAGCACATTTTGCACTGAAAGCAGAATTCTTCCGCGAAATACGCGGCTTTGCTCTTGCGGCATTGACGGTGGCGCGTTATTACCACTCCGCCGAGTGGGTCCTGATGGACCCTGCCTCAATCACAACTCACCTGAGACTTCGGCTGGAGGTCGTCGATGGCTCGCAAGACTCCCGCATTCGTGTTCGGCGCCTGCGCAACCGCGGTCGCCGCGGCATCCCAACCTGATGCCCTGACCGACGGCGTTGTTCCGATCACGCCCGAACCGCTCAAGGACATCGCTCTACGCGCTGGCGTTCGACCGCTGCCGAACGGCGATGTTCCGCTTCTTGATTTCCTGAAGTGGCTAGGTGAGTACACGTCCACTCTTGAGATTCGAGATCTGAATGCAGACGGCCGCGTCGATCATGCAGACGCTGCGATTGCGATTGCCGACACATTCCACGCGCTGAATGGCGATCTCAATTCTGACGGCGTCGTGAATGAGGATGATCTCGCGCTGTTGATGCAACAACTGCTGAATGGCGCGGGCCGCCCAGCGACTGCGAGCGAAGGCGACATCAACGCCGACGGCGTGCTGGATCAGGACGACCTCGCAGCATTGATCGGACTTCAAGGGCTCGTCATCGACGACGCGGCCATCGACGCGTTCGCGCAGGCCGTGGCCGACATGTCCACCGCCGGTGACGGACCCGGCGATCACGCCCAGTACTTCAGCGACACGTTCCCTCCGTACTGGCCCGGCCCGCCGTTCTTTCCGCCGTTCCCACCCAATCACGAGTACTCGATCTCTGAGCAGTGGTATCAGCAGCCGCCATTCGGACCGCCGGATGGCCATCAGTACGGCACGAGCCAGAACGGGTGGCCGCCCAACCATTACTGGCAGATCTCGACCGAGTGGCCCATCGAGCACGTTATCGCCACGAGCGATATCGAGTGGCCATCGAACCACTTGCATGCCATCAGCAGCACATGGCCGGATGACCACGCAGCGGGGCTGAGCGGCCAATTCCCGCCGAATCACATCCTTCCGAACAGCCATCAGGAATCGCACCTGCAAATCTGGTCGCAGCTGCATCCGGACGACGAGCACATGGTCCCGCAGCCGTCGCCGCACCGCCAGGAGATCTCCAATCATTGGGCGGATCACCAAGTGGCTCAGTCGCTGCTTGTCTGGCCGCCAAACCACATCCGTCAGGCGTCGAACACCTGGCGTCACGATCACCTGCTAAATGTTTCCATCACCTGGCCGGCGGGTCACTTTGGCGGCATCTCGCGGCAATGGCCGCAGCCCACGCCCCCGTGGGGCCCGAACCACCTGACGTCGGTGTCGCTCGAGGGCGGAGATCCGCACGTTGACCCGCTCCCGCCGCTGTTCCCGGAGGATCACACCATCTTCACGACCATCCGGGAGATTCGCCGCCTCATCCCCGCCACACCTCAGCAGCCCGCGCCGGGCGGACAGGAGGGGCACGAGTGAAACGCGACACATTGAAGCCCATTCAGGAGCACATGGCCTACACGAGGACCTTTGGAATGCATGCGCACTTTGCAACTCGGGCAACGCTGTCCACTCTTCTCCTCGCGGCGTTCGCGGGTACAACGGCTGCATCAGACGTCGTAGGCTCGGACGGCGGACTGCACGCGAAGTATGGACAGCACGTTGCGATCCCGGATCGCGATGGCGATGGCCAGATCAGCGATGTCGAGTTCATCGTGTGGCTGAGCACGCACCTCTCGAACGTCCCCCTCATCGACGTGAACAAGGACGGAGCCACGAACTCGCGCGACGCGGCGATCATGCTCGCGCAGGCGCTCACCGATCTCGCGACGCCTCCGGGCGATCCGACGGGACAGCCGCCGGATGAGGCCGCGGTTCGCGACGCGAAGGAGATCCTCGACGTCTGGGCGAGCACCGGGTCAACCGGCGACGGCGATGAGCCAAACCTCGACCCGTGGGAGCATCACGCCGAGTGGGTCACCCAGCAGTACCACGACCAGCGCACCACCACCGAGACGCGCCCGCCCGGGTACCCCCCCAATCATGACAAGGGGATCTCCGACGGGTGGTATACCCCGCCAGGTTCTCACACGACAGGCAACTCGGCGCAGTGGCCCCCGAGCCACATCATCGCCGCGAGCACGACATGGGACCCCGACGTGCATCTCCGAGAGCAGAGCCAACACCGCTGGCCGCCGAATCACCTCCTCGATGTCAGCGTCGAGTGGCCGATGAGCACGCCCAATCAACATGCCGTCGCGGTCAGCAGGACATGGCCGCCGAATCGCTCTACACATGGTCCACCGCGCGCGACCTGGG
>CALFMQ010000008.1 GCA_937879825.1 uncultured Phycisphaerales bacterium | reverse complement strand
AGGTACGTCGCGTGAGCGACCTGCTGGCGGCACGGCGGGTAGATCCAGGTGTCGTGCAGTTCACGCGCCTCGGTGGCGAAGTTTGTCATCCCCCACCCCCCCCACCATGACCGCGGCGCCGACGCCGAGTGCGATCCGCCGGATGATGTGATGTTTCATGCAGGGCGATACGGGCAGGCGGGGGCTTTGGATGCGGCCGAAATCAACTCACTGTTAGCGTCGGAGTGACCTTCGACTTGTGCATCCCCGCGATGGCGGCCTGGCGCTCGATGTTCTGCGTCATCCGCTCGAGTGACTCGCGCAGCGCATCACCCGCCCGCTCGAAGTTCTTCGTCGGTTCGCCCGCATCGGAGTGCTCGCGGAGTTTCATGTTGATCGGCACCGAGCCGAGGAAGGGCAGACCCAGTCGCTGGGCCATCATCTCCGCGCCGCCGCGCCCGAAGATGTCGTACTCCTTTCCGTCATCACCGATGAAGTAACTCATGTTCTCGACGATGCCCAGCACCGGGACCTGCAGCTGCTGGAACATGCGCACGGCGCGGACCGCGTCGTCCTGCGCCACTTTCTGCGGCGTGCAGACCACCACCGCGCCCGTCAGACTCAACATCTGCGCCATGGTCAGCGGGACATCGCCGGTGCCGGGGGGCAGGTCGATGATGAGGTAGTCCAGCGCGCCCCATTCGGTCTGCTCGATGAGTTGCTTGAAGGCGCCGTGCGCCATCGGGCCGCGCCAGATGAGGGGTTTCTCGGGATCGACGAGCTTGCCGATCGTCATCGCCTTAATGCCGTGAACATAGAAGACCTGCAGCATGTTGCCGCGGACTTGGGTGTCGTATGAGTCGAGCCCGAGGAGCGTCGGCGCGCTGGGGCCGTAGATATCGCCGTCGAGCAGCCCGACGGTGTGCCCCTGACGCGCGAGTCCCACGGCAAGGTTCACCGAAACCGTGGACTTGCCGACACCGCCCTTGCCCGCGCCGACGGCGATGATGTGCTTCACATCAGGGATGCCCGGCGAGCCGGGCTGCGCGGTGCCCGACGATGTGGTGCGCGAACTGGCTGCCTGTTTGAGCGGCACCGAGCGGTCGTGGGTTGTGGTCGGCTTCTCGGGGTTCACAAAGTCGATCGAGAGCTTGGACTTCTCGCCGCCCATCGAAGTGACGCGGTGCGTGATCGCCTCGCGGAGCCCCTCGCGCGTGTGCGTGTCGTCCACGCACGCGACGGCGATGGAGACGAAGCCGTCGCAGACAGCGCACTTCTTGACGAGGTCCAGCGCGACGATGTCGCGGTCGGTCGAGGTGTCCTTGATGGACCGGAGGGCGTCGAGGACGCCCTCTTTGGTGAGGTGGGCGGGGGTCATGTCGGGTCTCTTGCGGGGCGGGGTGGGTTATTGGCGGCTCAAACGGGCATCCTAGGCAGAAAATCACAACATTCCCGGATTCTTGCGGGGAGTCAGGGGCCGCCCGCCCACAGGTTCCTGCAATGAGGCCCGGATTCGGGCGTTAGACCCGGTGGAAGACTGACACATTCACCGGGAGAAAGACCCATGACCAAGCGTACCCAACGATCCCTGACCCACCTTTCCGCCCTCAGCGTGATCCTCGCTGCCGGGCTCGCGATCGCCGCCCCACCCAGCGCCCCACCCAGCGCCCCCCCCGGCGCTCCTCCCGCCGACGCTCCGCTGCGCGGCCCCCGGGTGGACGACCGTGATGTGCCGGGGCACTCGGCCAACTTCGGCGAGATGGACGACAAGCGCATGCGGGCCGCCCGTGTGCCGATGCGCGTGTTCATCGGGGCGATCCACATGCTTGCCACGGATGAGGCGCCCGAGGGGCTGCGCCTGACCGCCGAGCAGGACGAGCAGATCAAGGCGATCGGTGAAGAACTTCGTGAGGCGACGCGCGCGCTTGCTCGTGAGCGCGGGCGGGGGGGTGCAGCGCGGGGAGACGGCGAGCAACCGGAGCGCGGCGCGCGCAACCGTGCGCCGCGTCCGGATGCCGCCGAAGGCAACGATGGTGCGCCGCCGGCGCGTGATCGTGCCCGCCCGAACCGCCGGGGGCCTGGAGGCCCCGGCGCGCAGGGCGATGAGATGGCGCCGGAAGGAACACCTCAGCAGCGCCGCCGCGCCGGAGGCGGGGCGCCGGATCAACTCGCGCCGGAGGACATGGCCGATCGCGAGGCGATGCGTCGCGAGATGGCGCAGCGGATGATGGAGTTCGAACCGCCGCAGGAGATCGAGGCGCTCCGCGTCCGTGCGTGGGAGGTGCTCACCGAGCCGCAGCAGGAGTTCGTTCGCGCCGAGATCGACCGCAAGATGGAAGAAATCCGCGCCGAGCGCGAGGCACGCCGGGACGGGCGCGAGGGCGTCGAGCCCGGCGCGGCGCCACAGGGCGCGCCCGGGGAGCGGCGCATGCGTGACCGCATGGGGCAGGTTTCCCCCGAGGAGATTCTCAAGCGCATCGAGCAGTTGCCGCCCGAGCGGCGCGAGCGGGCGCTGGAGCGCTTCCGCCGGTATCTCGAGGAGCAGGAGAGCGCCGACAAACCCGCGCCCGATATGGACGAGGTGGATGTCCCCACGCCGTGAGCGCGTGACACAATATTTGCAGCCAATGCTTCAAGTCTCCCCATTGGCATACCGGCCCGCTGAGTGTTTCGGCGGGTCGGTGTTCTTTTGAATCGTTATGGGATCGCGTCGAATCCCAGCTTGATCGCGCTCGTCGTCATTTCCTTCAACTCCGCGATGCCTTCGCCCTCGGTGCTCGCGCCGGCGACATCGTGAAGCCGGAGGCGGAGCGTGTCGGTCGCGGGGTCGACGATCATCTCGGCGGACTTTGCCGTCATCACCTGCTCGTCGGAGTCGATGGTCACCGTCTGCAGGATGAAAGTGCGCTCGTCGAACGAGGCCGCCTTGATCCTGCCGGACGCACCGAACTCCATGCCATTGACGAGCTTCTGCGCGTAATCGCGCTTCACCTGCATCACGGTGATTTGCTCGGGCTTCTTCGAGCAGCCGCCGAGCGAGAGCAGTGCGCACGCGGAGAGGAACCACGCGACCCTGGCGCGGCGGAAGATCGGACTCGATCGCAGGTGCTCACCCATGACTCCCCCACTATCGGCGTTTGGCATCGATCCTGTTCACCCGCCGCCCTTGTTGCCGGGGCCTCCCAGCGCGTCGCGGTTGGAGCGAAGGACGAGTTCGGGCGTCTTCTGGCGGACGATATGCCCCGGAGGGACCGAGTCGGTGACGAACACAGAGCCCGAGATCACACAATCATCGCCGATGACGGTGTCGCCGCCAAGGATGACCGCGCCGGCATAAATGGTGACGCGGTTGCCGATCGTCGGATGGCGTTGTGTCGCGGTTCGCTGGAGGCGGCCCGTATCGTCGCGAGTGAAGGACTTCGCTCCGAGCGTGACCCCCTGATAGATTCGGACCTGATCGCCGATGCGAGTCGTTTCGCCGATCACCACGCCGCCGCCGTGGTCAATGAAGAACGACTTCCCGATTTGTGCGCCCGGATGGATATCGATGCCCGTGCGCGAATGGGCCATCTCCTGGATGATCCGCGGGAGCAGCGGAACACTCATCCGGTGCAGCGCGTGCGCCACGCGGTGTGTGAAGATCGCATCGACGCCCGGATAGCAGAAGATCGCCTCATCGACGTGGCGGGCCGCGGGGTCGCCGTCGTAGGCGGCCTGCACATCGAGCGAGAGCATCGCGCGGAGGTCGGGGATCTTGTTGACCAGTTCCCGCGCCACATCGGATGCCCGCTTGGCGCACTCGGGATCATCAATAGAAGGGTCGTGCCCGCGCGGCGACAACTCACGCTCGTAGCGCAGCACCGCCCGGACCTGATTCTCAAGATGGCGGACCGCCCTGATCAGGAGGTCTCGGATGTGCGCATCGAGCGACTCGCGGGTGAGATCGCGCCGGCCGAAGAAGCCGGGGAACACCAGCTCGCGGATCACCTCCACCAGCTCCCCCACCGCTCCCCGATCCGGCAGGTGTGTGGACCCGACATGCGAGATCCGGGGGTCATCGAGGATGGACCGGGCCAGACGCTCGACGAGCGCCGGGTCGATCGAACTCGGAGTTGTGGCTGGGTCGGTGGGGCTCATTCGATGTCGGTCCGGTCGGGGAGGATTGCGATGGTAGCCCCTGAGGGCTGCCTCATTGTGGAGCATCGGCCGCATCGCTGCCGAACTAAATACAAACACGGGGTGCTGATGGAACCCGGCGGCCGCCCCGGCGTCAGAGTGAGGGTGCCGGGTGATGGGTCGGCAACCGGGCGGACGCTGTTTGACCCCCCGCGGGCAGACCGGTACAAACATCGCCCCAAGAAGGAGTTCCAGATGACCAATCGCTGCAAGTCTCTGACCCGTTCCGCTCTGCTCGTTCTGGGCGGCGCCGCGTTCGTTTCCGCGATCGGGTGCGCCTCGACCGGCGGCGATCCGCATGTTTCGCGTTTCCGCTCCAACCCGACGCCGCTCTTGCACACGCTCGGCAAGACCGGGGTGGAGTCCTCGAATCGCTTCGCGCTGACCCATGACCACAATGGTCGTGCGCTCAACAGCGATATGGGACGCTTTCTCCTGACCGATCGCCCGAGCCGCCTGACGCCCGAGCCCGTCGCGTATTGATCGAGTGTGATTTTCGCTGATCGAATGACCGCCCGGGCGCCCGAGTGCCCGGGTTTTTCATGCGCCGGGGCGTTGCGGATGGCGATGAGCGCGCGTACCGTCCCCGCTCCATGATGCTGGCCCCCGTGCGCCACCTCGCGCGATACTTCGGTTCGTTCCATCCCGTCCGCGTCCCGGCGATGTCGCGGCGCGCCTACCGGTGGGAGCTCACGAGCGCGTGCTTCATGCCGGCATCGGTCGCATGCGTCGAGGGCGCTTTCATCGGCGTGATCGCGCAGAAGAGCTTCGGAGCGGGCAACTTTGCCATCGCCACAATCACGGCCTCCACGACGCTCGCGATGCTGACGACGCCCCTCTGGACGCGCTTCGCCCAGACGCGCGATCGTGTGCGCGTCATCAACGCGATGCAGCTCGCGGTGATCGCGAGTGTGCTCGCCATGGCGCTGCTCCCATTCAACAACATGGGCCTGGCGCTTCTCGTGGCCACGGTGCTCGCGGCGAGGTGCTTCCTCACCGGCATCACCAACACGCGCACCGATCTCTGGCGGTCCAACTATCCGCGCCACAACCGCGCCTCCCTCACGGGGAAGTTCACTATCGTCTCAACGCTCGTTGTGACGCTCACGAGCATCGCGGTCGGTCTGGCGTCGGACTTTGCGCCGAACGATCAACTCGCCAAGCACGCGTACCGCGGCGTGTTCGTGCTCGCGGTCGTGCTCGGCGTGTTCGGCGTGTGGTCGTTCTCCCATGTGCCGTGGCGCGGCAGGGCGGCGTCGCTGAAGATCGAGCGGGCGCATCGTGCGCAGACCGATCGCGGCGACGCCAACACGCCCACCATGTGGAGCATCCTGCGCGAGGACCACGCCTACCGGAAGTTCATGTTCGCGCAGTTCGTGCTCGGCGTGCCCAACCTGGCGGCGACGGCGCCCTTCATCATGGCGCTCAAGGACCCGATGGGCCTGGAGTACGGCCAGTCGATCGCGTTGGCGCAGACGATCCCTGTATTCGTCACGATGCTCGCGATTCCGTTCTGGTCGATCGTGCTCGACCGCACGCACATCGTGCGATTCCGGGTGTTCCACTCATGGTTCTTCGTCGTTGCAAACCTGCTCATGGGTGTCGGTGTGCTCACACAGACAGTGTGGGTCCTGTATCTGGCGCGCGTGATCCTCGGGATGGCGTTCGGCGGCGGCGTCCTGGCATGGAACCTGGGTCATCACGACTACGCCCCCAAGCATCTGGCGAGTCTCTACATGGGGATCCATGTGACGCTCACCGGGATCCGTGGCATGCTCGCTCCGTACGCCGGCGCCCTGCTGTACTCCGGCATCCCGACATTCACCCTGCTCGATACGACTGTTGCGTGGAGCGGGATGGGCGGGTGGTTATTCATTGTGCTGAGCGGCCTGAGTGCCGCGGGCGCGATTCTCTTCCTGCGCCTGTACCTCGAGACCCGCCATACGAAAGCAGCCGCCCCCGCGGACGGGTGACGGCTGGTGTTCCGTGCCTGATGATGTGCCGCCTACTTGACCGTGTACAGGCCGCGCTCGACACGCTTGAATCGCTTGTCCTTGATGAGCGTCTGATTCACGATCGTGCGGAAGTTGGGCGACGTCGTGCGATATCCCGCCTTCTGCACGGCCTCGGACAACTCTGTCACACCCATCGTCTTGCCAGAGAGCACGGACGCCATCGAGTCGGCGAGGTTGGCGTCGTTGCGCGGGCGCTTCCCGCCGCCCGAGCCGACCGGACGCCCGCGCTTGCGCCCCGCGCCCGCGGGCGACATCCTGACGAACTCGGCGCCGCCCTCCGCTTCGATCTCGGTGTCGATCTGTTGGAGTTGCTGCACAAGCCGGTTGCGCTTGCGCACCAGCGTGTGGATGCGCTTCTTGCGGCGGTTGATCTCCGCCTTCAGTTCCGTAACCGATACCGACGCGAGTGCTCTCTTGGCCATGATCTCAATGCTCCTTCGTTCCCTCATCCGGGAGGGAGGTTGGCGACGCGAAACTTCGGGTCTCGGCG
>CALFMQ010000007.1 GCA_937879825.1 uncultured Phycisphaerales bacterium | reverse complement strand
CGCCCGCGCCGGACGGCTCGCCCCCGTCCTGTGGCGCCGCCTCGCCCGAGTCCGCATCTGCTGCAACCACATCGGCGCGCCCATCGACCGGCTTGGCGCCCGTCGCCGGCTTCAGCCGCGACTCCTGTGCATCAACCCTGACCGCCGCGGAGCGCACGTCGCGCTCGCTCGCAGCGCTCTCACTCGGCTCACCGATGGGCGACGATCCGGCCCCAGCGGGTCGCTCATCCGTATAACCCGGGGGCACCGGCGCAACCGCGCCCTCTCGACTCAGTTCCCCTTCCCCCGCTGTTGAGCTTTCATCAACGCCCCCAACATCAGAGTCATCCCGTTGGCGTTCGACCCCGTCGCCCGCCTCCGAGTCATTGGCGGCATCCTGATTGACGACCTCCGCGCCCTCGCCATCATCGACTTCCACCGATTGTTGATCCCCCTCAGCAGGTCCTGCGCCCCCGCCCACCGTGTCCTGCGCTCCCGTGGCATCCTTTGCGCGTGGGGGCGAAGACGCCCTCTCGTACACACGCCCGAACTCGCTCGACGCCCCCGGATCATCGACGCCCTCGTTTCGACGAGCGGCCCTTGGCTCAGGGGGTGCCTGGACCGGAGGAGCCAAGTTCAGCGGTGGCGTTCGGACGAGCATCGGCATCGGTTCCCGTGTCACGCCCGGCATCCACACCGAGCGAGCGAATGCTCTCCAGCAAAACGGCTGCCATCGCCGGGTCCGACGCCTCGAACTGCTTGATCACCTGCGCCGCCGTGCGCGACTTCATCGCGTTGAGGTACGCCGCCACAGTCCGAATGTTCTCATCGCGGCTGCGCCCACGATCGTCGAGTATCTGCCGGAAGAGGTTCGACGCCGCGTCCGCTCCGAGCGACTCATACAGCGCCACGGCTTTCTGGAACTGCTCGGCGCCCTCCGTCTCGGCGAGGCCGCGGCGCATCTCATCGAACGCCTTCCGCTCACGCTCCAACTTCGCCCGCTCGCGCTTGAGTTCCTCCCACGATAGTTCCAGCGCCTCGCGCATCCGCTTCGCTTCCCCCTCCGCCCGCGCCACACGCATGTTCGCGATCGCCTCCAACTCAGCAAGCGTGCTGGTGCGATCGTCCGCGGGCATCGGCATCTGGCCGACCCGCGCATCCTCTTTCGCCTGGGCCTCTGCCGCCTCCGCCTCCGCCGTCGCCTTGGAGGTGTCGGCCTGTTGCTGCGCGTTCGTCGGCGCAAACACGGCGCGAACCTGCTCGATTCGGTCCTTGCTCAACCGATCCGACATGCCGAGCCATCCGACAAACCCCGCCATCGCCAGGAGATTCGCCAGCGCCAACACCGAGATGATCGTCCACACGGTCCGCATCAGTTCGCCCCTTCGTCCTCATCGCCCCTCGCCGCTCTGGCGTTGGCGATGTCATCAAGTTCGTTCGTCTCGGCTTTGCTCATCCGCTGCTTCCACGCCTCAAACCGCCGGTCCCTGAGCAACTCTAGCGCCCGACGCTCCTTGGCCGCCTCAACCAACTCCGCCCGTGCGCCATCCACCCGGCGCATCGCGCCCGCGAGTTGCAGCGCCGACTGCTGCGTGCGGAGTGTGGCGTGGAGCGACGCGTTCGCCTGCAGGCGCGCCTCGCGCAGATTGATCGACCCGGCCTCCGGCGAGAGTGCCTCGCGGAGATCGTCCTTGATCGACACGATCGATTGCTGGCGTGACCGGACCTCGTTCTCGGCTTCCACCCGCGCCCGCTCGGCCTGCGCCACCAGCACGCGATAATCACGCTCGATCCGGCTCCGATGCTCCAGCAGCGCCTGCAACGGGAATCGGAACTTCGCCATTACTTCCTACCCCCCTGCTTCGGTGTCGCCGGCGCACGCGCCGTACGCCCCGCGGGCGTGTCCCTGCCCCCGTTTCGCATCGATGCCATCGCCTCCTCGGTGATCGTCGCCAGCCGCGCCTTGGAGACCTCGAACGGCTCGCCCTCGCCCACACTCTGACGCAAAACAGAATCAAGTCTCGGCTTGGCGTCGATGGCGGCGTCCGTCTCCGCGTTCGATCCGCGCGCGTACGCGCCGATCTGCAACAGTTCCTCCACATCCTGATACGACGCCAACAGCCGCATCGCCGCCGTCCGCGGCCCCAGGAGATCCTCCGGCGCGACGCGCGTCGAGACTCGGCTCACCGAGTCCAGCACATCCACCGCCGGGAAATGCCCCCGCTGCGCCAACCGACGCGACAGCACCAGGTGCCCGTCGAGGATGCCGCGCACCGCGTCAGAGATCGGCTCCGTCAGGTCGTCGCCCTCGACCAGCACAGTGTAGATGCCCGTGATCGTCCCGCCCTTGGCGCCGGGGCGATCCTCGGTGGCGCCGGCGCGCTCGAGCAGAATCGGCAGCTGCGCAAAGACGCTCGGCGTGTATCCCTTCGTCGCCGGCGGCTCTCCGGACGCCAGCCCGATCTGCCGCTGCGCGTGCGCAAACCGTGTCACCGAGTCGAGCATGAACATGACATTCAGGCCCTGATCCCTGAAGTGCTCGGCGATCGTGCACGCCGCCATCGCGGCACGCACGCGCATCACCGGCGACTCATCGCTCGTTGAAACGACGAGCACCGACCGAGAGAGCCCCTGTTCGCCGAGCGCATCCTCGATGAACTCGCGCACCTCGCGGCCACGCTCGCCGATCATCGCGATGACATTCACGTCCGCCGCCGATCGACGCGCGATCATCCCCAGGAGCGTGGATTTCCCGACGCCCGGACCCGCGAAGACGCCCATGCGCTGCCCGAGGCCCATCGTGGTCATCAGGTCGATCGCGCGCACGCCCGTGCGCATCATCGTGTCGATCGGCTTCCGTGCCATCGCGCTGATCGGTTCGGGTCGTATCGGCCGCCACGACAGGCCGCGCACAGCGCCAGCCCCATCGATCGCTCGCCCCAGACCATCGATCACGCGCCCCTTGAGACGATCCCCAACCCCGATGCAGGGCGTCGGATCGATCAGCGTCACCCGATCACCGGCCCGGACGCCCGTCGGCGACGAGAGCGGGAGGAGTATCGCCTGGCGCGCCTCGAACCCGATCACCTCCGCGTCGAGGTCCGAGCCGATCCGAACGAGCGCCCCCAGCGGCGCCGGCAGATCGCACGCGCGCACCGTCAGGCCGCGCAGCCCCGTCACCGACCCCATGACGCGGCGCGCCTCGAAGCCGCCGACCCGCGCCATCGACTCGTGCATCACGCTCACGGCGACGCGTCCGATGGCCGCGACCGAACTTCCGGCACCAGCGCCTCGGCGACACGGTCAAGCTGCGTCTCGATCGAGGCATCGATCTCGCCAAGAGCGCTGCGTACGACGCACGAACCATCCGTGAGCGACTCGTTCACCCGGATCTCCGCGTGCGCCGACGAACTGAGCGACGCCATCACGCCGGGCAACGCCTCGCGCACGATCGCTTCGCTCGCCGGACCGACCTCGACGACCAACCGCGATGCCCCGGTGAGCATCGACGCCGCCTCACGCACCTGGTCCACGACAACCGTCGGGTCCGCTTCAACCGTCCGGCGGGTCACGCGCGACGCAATCCTGCACGCCAACATCACCAGCGCATCGCGCGCATCATCAAGCATCGCGTCCCGGCTCGAGCAGAACGACGACAGTGCGGCCGACCACGCCGAGTCCAGACGCGAGAGTTCGCCCTTGCGTTCGACCAGAGCCGCCGCGTTGCCGTCTTCCGTGCCTCGGACAAGCCCCTCGGCGTGCCCCTTCTCGAAGCCCGCGCGGTAGCCCTCCTCCCGCGCCCCGGCGAGAATATGCTCCCGCTCGGCGCGGGCAGCCAGAATCGTCTTCGACGCCTGCGCCTTCGCCTGCGACATGATCAGTTCCGCCTGCGCGCGCACATCGCCCAGATCCAGCACGATCGCGTCTCGCGCGATCCGGTCCGCCTCGGCATGTCTGATGAGTGCCATGTCGATCCACCCGGTTGCGCGTTAGACGATCAACTCTTCCTGCCCGCCGCGGCCGGCGATGATGATCTCGCCCGCCTCTTCCAGTCGGCGGACCACATCCACGATCCGCTGCTGCGCCGACTCCACATCCGCGACGCGCACCGGCCCCATGTACTCCATGTCTTCCTTGATGAGCGACGCCGCCCGCTCCGACATGTTCCCGAAGATCTTCTCCTTGAGTTCGGGCGACGCCGTCTTGAGCGCGAGCGACAGTTCGTCGTTCTCGATCTCGCGCAGCACCGCCTGAATCCCCTTGTCGTCCACGAGCAGCACATCCTCGAAGACGAACATCAGGCGGCGGATCTCCTCGACCAGGTCCGGGTCGTCCGACTCCAGCCCCTCCATGATCGCCTTCTCAGTGGCGCGGTCCGCGAGATTGAGAATCTCTGCCACCGTCTCGATGCCGCCCGCCTTCTCCATCGACTGCGTCAGCATCGCCGACAACCGCGACTCGAGCCCCCGCTCGACTTCCTTGATCACCTCGGGGTTCGTCTGCTCCATGTTCGCGATGCGCTTGATGACCTCCAACTGCTTCTGCACCGGGAGCCCGCCCAGAATCTCCGCCGCCTTGTGGTGCGTCAGGTGGCACACAATCAGCGCGATCGTCTGCGGGTGCTCATCCTGAATGAAGGTCAGGAGATTCTCCGCCTCGGCCTTCTGGAGAAACGCGAACGGCGTCTTCTGCACCTGCGTCTGAATCTGCCCGAGAATCCGGTCCGCGACCTTCGGGTCCATCGACTCCTTAAGCAGGTGCTTGGCCAGATCGAGCGAGCCCTCGGACTGCGTCGACGCCGCAAGAGACATCCCGTAGAACTCTTCGATCACCTGGATGCGCAGCGACTCGCTGACGCGCCCGAGCGAAGCCAGCTCCCGCGTCACCGACTCGACCTCTTCCGCATCCAGATGCTTGAGCATCTGCGACGCGGTCTGCGTATCGAGCGCCAGAAACAGAATCGCGGCCTTGGTCACGCCGGGCAGCTGCGAGGCATCGGACGGGAGTTGTTCGCCGGGCTTACGCATCGATCACATCCACTCCGTTTACGTACGCACCCAGCGCGACAACACCATCGCGGCCTGCTCGGGGCTCTTGCTCACCATCTCCTGCACCTGCTCCTGCATCTTCCGCTGCGTGAGTTCCTCGTCGCTTAGCTCAAGACCCGCCAGCACCGAGTCCGCCTCGTCCGCCTCGCCGATCAGGTCCGCGTCGCCCTCGAGCGCCTTGGGCAAGCCGACGAGTTGGTCCGCGCTGGGCAGCTCCTCGCGCTTGCTGGACCGCATCGCCGTCAGCGCGACCAGCGCCAGCGAAACCACCGCCAGCCCGCCCAATCCGACCGTCTTGATGAACTCGGCGCTCGTGAGCGTCCCCGCGGTCATCCCGAGCGGGCCGCTCGTGCTCGCCATCCCCGCCGCCAACATGTCCGGCATCGTCGGAATCATCGACACCGCCACCTCCCCGACCGTACCCGACTCATTGTCCGTCTGGATCAGCAGACGGACCTCCTGCGAGATTCGCTCGACTTCCGCGGCCACAATCGCGGTAAACGCCGGATCAGTGTCGGCGGGCGGCGGCGGCGCCTCCTCACCTTCCGCGCGCGTCCCCTGTTGCTTGGTCCAGATGTGCTCGAAGTAATGCCTGGGGACACTCACCACCGCGTTGATCTTGGTCGGATAACCGCCCGGGTTGTCGATCACCTTGGTCTCGCGCCCGAACTCCGGCGAGAACTCTGTCGTCGTGGTCCGCTGCGAACTCGACTCGCCCCCGCCAGCGTCGGCCTTCGTCAGATCAGCGCTCGTGTTGGCGCGCACGCTCGGCTCCGCGCCGGGCACACCTGCAGAACTCGTCGTCGTCGAGACCGTCTCGCTCGAGAGCGCCACGACCGAGCCGCCGCCTTCCGGCAGCACGCTGTTGACCGTCCGCTGTTCGCGCTTCTGCTCCACCTGCGCGTGCACCGTCACGATCACATTCGGGATGTAAGCCAGCGCACTCAGCAGCGAGTTCTGCTTCCGCTTCTCGATCGACGCCACGGCTTCCTGATAGTTCGACGCCCCGTAGTTGGACTCATCGGTCACGCGGAACTGGCGGCTGATCGTCGCATCAACAACACGCACGCGGTCGGCGGTCAGCCCCGCGCGCGTGCTCGTGACGAAGCGGATAATCGCATCGGCGGTCTGCTGATCGATCCCCCGCTCACTCACCACCGACACCGCCGCCGTCGGCGCGCGGCTCGGGTCGCCGATCGGCTGATTGCTGGGCACATCGATGATCACCCGGGCGCTGCGGATCCCCTTCCACCCCGCGATGATCGCGCCCAGTTCATTCTGGATCGCCACCGTCTCGGCCTGCGAACTCTGCTTGGCGGTCTCCCACCAGGTCCTGTTGGCGACCATCGACTCGAGCGTCAGCTTGTTGTCCGCCGGGAGTCGCTCCTGCTGGCTCAAGAGCGACAGCAGCGGACGCTTCTTGGCGACCGGCACCATGATCGCCCCGCCCTTGAGCGTGAACGGCTCGCCCATCTCCGTCAGGTACGACTGGATGTCATCCATCTCTGTCGCGCTGGCGCCCGAGATCAGCTGCACCATCGCCGGCTTGCCGGTGTACTGCTGCACGACGAAGAGCGTCATCAGCATGATGACGACGAGCGAACCGATCAATAACCGCTGGCTCGGGCCGAGCCGTGCCATCTGCGCCCTGATCTGATCGATCGCTTTGTTGAGCCGTCCCATCCTCGGGCCTCCGTGCCTCGGTCAACACCGCGCTCCGCGCGATGCGAAAGCGGGCCGGCGCACGCCGACCGCTGTCCACATCTACTTTCGGATCGTGCCGGTTGTGCGCTTGAAACAGCGCACGCAATGCCCGACGCGCAATAAATGCGCCGCCCACAACGAGGATCACACCCGGATCTGCTGGATCTCCTGGTACGCCTCCATCACCTTGTTCCGGACCGCCAGCAACATCCGGAACGCCGTGTCGGCCTTGACAGTCGCCGAGAGAACCGTCTCCAGATCGTCCCGCTTCTGCGTGTGCAGATCCTCAACCGCCCGCGTGGCGTCCTGCTGCAACTTGTTGACCTGCGCGAGGTTGTCCATCAGGACATCCTTGAACGCCGGACCCGCCGAAGACGCATCACCCGCCTTCTTGGCCTGGGCACTGTTCGGGTTCTGGATGTTCTGGGCGCCGATCAGCCCGAGTGGATCGATCATGGGTCAGTCACTCCGCAAACAGAGAGAGTCAGGCGATCAACCGCAAAGCCTGGGCCACAAGCGCCTTGGTCGCCTCCGCCGCCGCAACATTCGCCTCGTACGCCCGCACCGCCTCCACCGCCGAGATCTGCTCCGTCACCGGGTCGATGTTCGGATAGAGCACATACCCGTCCTTGTCGGCGAGTTCGTGCCCCGGCTCGTATTTCCGGTTGAAAGGCGCCGTGTCGTCGATGATCGCGCTGATGTGCGACCCCAGCGAGCCCGAGCCCTTACGCGGATCACCAGTCGTCATGAGCGCAATCTTTCTCCGGAACGGCTCGGCATCCCCGCCGGGCGTCGCCACCGAGTCCATGTTCGCGATGTTCGTGGCGATCACATTGAGCCGCGTCCGCTGGGCGATCATGCCGCTCACCGAGATATCAAGCCCGCCGTACATCAGTCACCTCCGCCTCACGGCCTCTCTCGAATCGCCGCATTGAGCAGCTCGATCCGACCCCGGAAAAACTCCGTCGCCACCCGGAACGCCGCGACATTCTCCGCAAGCGCCTGCATCGATCGCTCCAGGTCTCGATCGTTCCGGTCGTGGAACAGAATGTTCCCCGACCCCTTGCCGGGCTTGAACTCGAAATCGCCGTTGTCGAGCACCTTGATCTCGGAGTTGCCCTCGAACTTCAGTTCGCCCCGATCCGCGCCGGTGTCGCTCCGCCAACGATCCACCGCCTCGCCGAGGGCCTTGGCGAACTTCTCGGGCGAGACATCCATCGTCTGATACTCGGGAGTCGAGATGTTCGCGATATTGTGCTGGATGAGCGTCTGGCGGCGCGCAGCGAACTTCATCGCGGCCTCGAGGACCGGAAGCGAGTCGCCGTTCACCAATCCATCGATCATCCCCATACCGACATCCTTCGCAACTCCCTTGCCACTACAGCGTCGGGGCGACCAGCTGCTCTTCCTTCCACTTCTTGATCTTCAGGCCGAGCGTCCGCACACCGATCCCCAGCGCCCGCGCGGTCTTCTGGCGGTGCCCCTCGAACCGTGTCAGCGTCTCGACGATCACTTCACGCTCGATCTCCGCCAGCTGCTTCGGATGCCCCTGCGGATCGAGGAACGCCGCCGCCGCCAGCGGGCGCGTCACCACTCCCGGGCTCGCCGGCAGCTCGCTCGACCGAGACGCGGCACGCGCCGGAGGTCCGGACAACCACCCCGCGATCAACTCCGGCCCGATCTCCTCGCGAGGCGCCAATACCACCGCACGCTCGCACAGGTTCTGCAGCTCACGCACATTGCCCGGCCAGTCATAGGTCAGGAGCAGGTCCATGGCATGGTCGGACATCCGCCGCGCACCGCGCCCCTCGCGCTCGGCGATCTGCGCCACGAAGTGCGTCGCAAGCACGCGCACATCCTCGATCCTCTCGCGCAGCGGCGGCAGATGAACCGGGAGCACATTCAGCCGGAAGTACAGGTCCTGGCGGAACGCCCCCGCCGAGACCTCCTCACGCAGTTCGCGATTCGTCGTCGCGATCACACGCACATCGACGCTGAGCGTCGTGCTCGATCCGACACGCTCGAACGCCCGCTCCTGAAGAACGCGCAGCAGCTTCGCCTGAACCTGCGGCCGGACCTCGGAAATCTCGTCGAGCAGCAGCGTCCCGCCGTGCGCCAGCTCGAACCGACCCTTGCGCAAGCGATCCGCGCCCGTAAACGCGCCCCGCTCATGACCGAAGAGCTCGCTCTCAAGCAGCGACTCGCTCATCGCGGCGCAGTTGATCCCGATGAACGGCGACGCCGCCCGCGCGCTCTCCTCATGAATCGCCCTCGCAAGGACTTCCTTGCCCGTGCCCGACTCACCCGCGATCAGCACTGTGCCCTGAGACGCCGCAAGCGAACGGACCTTCTCCTTCACCGCCTTGATCGCATGCGACTCACCGAGGATGCGATCCACGCCGAACAGCCCGCCCGCGGCGCTGGCGTCCACCGCGGGGCCGCCGCTCAAACGGAGCAGCGTGTTCTCGCGCTTCAGCACGGCGTGCTCGATCGCGCGCTTGACCGCGACGACCAACTCATCGCCCTCGAACGGCTTGGTGATGTAGTCGAACGCGCCGAGTTTGATCGCTTTGACCGCCGTCTCGATGGTCCCGAACGCCGTCATCAGAACGACGGGAAGATCGTCGTCCATCTCGCGGATCTTCTCGATCAGTTCGACGCCCGTCATGCCGGGCATCTTCAGATCGGTCACGACCGCGTCGGGGTGACGCCGCGCGATCAGGTCGAGCGCTGCGCCCCCGTCCGCCGCCGCGATCACCGTGAACCCGGCCCGGGACAGCGTCAGCGCAATGCTGTCGCGCAACATCTCTTTGTCATCGACCACAAGTACCGTGCTCATCCGTGTGACTCCTCCGCAATCTTGTCCGGCTCGTATGGGAGAACGACCTCGACCGTCGCCCCGTCCGCTCCGGGTTCTTTCTCGTTGTTGTTCCAGATCGAAACGCGCCCGCTGTGCGCGTCGATGATTCGATGCACGATCGCCAGACCGAGCCCCGTGCCCGCCTCGCGCGTCGTGAAGAACGGGTTGAACGCACGCTCCCGCGCCTCGTCCGGAAAGCCGGGCCCCTCGTCGCGCACACGCACCGACAACGCGGGGCGGCGACGCCCCGACCCGTCGATCATCGTGGTCCGCGATGCGCTCACGCTGATCTCGCGCGCGCCGCGATCGCGCGACGCCTCCGCCGCGTTGCGAATCAGGTTCGCCAGCGCCTGCTCCAACAATCCCGGATCGCACAACGCCTCGACCCCGCCCCCGTCCCATCGCGCCGAAACACCGGTCGATCCGATCCCGCTCGACTCGATCGCCCGCGTCACCAGCGTCTCCACCGGCACAACAACCGGGCGGATCCGCAGCTCGCGCGAGAATGTCAGCACATCCCCCACCACCGCGTTCAATCGGTTCACCGCGCCCGCGATCTTCGTCGCGATCCCCCGCTCCGCCGGGCGATCCTCAAGGTCCTCGACCAAAGCGCCCGCGTACAACTTGATCGAGCCGAGCGGGTTGCGGATCTCGTGCGCAATGCCCGCGGCCATCTCACCGAGCGCCGCTAGCTCGCGCGCCCGGCGCAACTGCCGGTTCGCCTCGCCGAGTTCGCCGCGCAGACGCGACACCTCGGCGCTCAGCGTCTCGTGCGTGGCCTGCAGGCGCGCAGTCACATCATTGAACGCGGCCAGCAACTCGCTCAGATCCTCGGGGCTGAGCGGGCCGGCCTTGATCGCCGCTTCGGGTTGGAGCAGCGCAGTATTCAACGCCTATCCCCTGCGGTCCTGGTACTTCGGCCCCGCGCCCCGGGAGTCCTTCTGGTACGCGTTCATCGCCCCGCGCCCGCGCGTCAAACCGCTCAGTTCCGTCCCCACACGCTGACGACGCGACTCCAGCGCCCGCCGGTCCGCATCGTCACGCTGCGCGATCGCGTCCACGAGCGACTCCAGCGCCTCAAGCCGCGACCGGAGCTCGCCCTTCTCACGCTCATCCAGCGCACCCGACAACGACTGCCACCGATCGCGGAACGGGCCCAACTCCTCGTTGACCTTCGTAATGTCCTCGATCACCGACTGGCGGCGCGAGAGCACCGCGAGCAGTTCGTCCGTCTCATCACGCTCGATGTGCGCCGTCTGCGACTTGCTCAACTCGTCGAGCCGCGCATACAGCCCCAGCTGGCGGTCCAGCAGACGCGAAATCCTCGGCACCCAGGTCCGGGGATTCTCATAGGCATCCGGTTGCGCCGTCTCCGTGGTCATCCTGACCCTTCCCGCCGCACATCCACGCGGCCGACCTTCCGTCTCGGGGCGATCCTCGCCCGACCTGAATCACCTAACTCGGCAAGATCTGCCGACTCCGTGCAATCTTCGTCACCCCGGCGGGGCCTCGGCCATCTCCCGCTCGATCCGAAGCGACGTCTCGAGCCAATCCTCCCATTGCTGGCGGCTCATCGGGATTTTCGAGGTCCGCCACGCCTCGGCCGGCAGGTCCCGGAGCCGCGCCTTGGCCCGCTGATGGGCCGTCTGCGCCTGGAATGGGCGCCCCATCGCGTCGTAGCAGTTCACAATCTGCACCAGAGCCACCAAGGACGCGGGGTCATCCGCGTACTTCTGCGCCACCGCGTCGTACGCCCCGATCGCCTGCTCGAAGTACGCAGAGTCGTGCTTGCCCAGCTCATACGCGCACTCGGCGCGGAAGAACAGAGCATTCCGCAGCCGCTCCGCGTCCGCCCGGCGCGGATTCCCGCCCCCGCGGTCGTCGATGATGTCCCGGACCCGCGTGTACGCGTCCAGCGCCGAGAGCAGCCGCTCCTTCTGGACCGACCGGAGCCGCTGACGCTCCGAGAGCGGCATCGCCTCCACGAACTCGTCCTCGATCGCCGACGCCGCCAGCCGGCTCGAGTCCGCCAGAGCCATCACGACATCGGGCCGCTCCCCGAGATCCGGGTACCTCGTCAGCGCCTCGGCGAGCCGCTCGATCGCCAACTCGTACTTGCCGATCCGACGGTACATCAGC
Source organism: uncultured Phycisphaerales bacterium (assembly GCA_937879825.1). Lineage (GTDB taxonomy): Bacteria > Planctomycetota > Phycisphaerae > Phycisphaerales > UBA1924 > JACKHC01. The sequence continues at coordinate 3,052 of CALFMQ010000007.1, read as the reverse complement.
CCGAGATCAAGCAGCGCCTCGCGGAACTCCGGGGAGTCGGGCTCCAATACGCCGCCATCGATCACCGCGAGCAACTTCGACTCCGCCCGCTGCCAGTCCTCGTCATTGCTCAGTAGCAGGTAGCACGCCGCGAGCGGCCCGTAACACTGATACGCAAACCGCGAGGAAGCGTGCTCATTGGTGATTTCTTCGTAGAGCACCTTGGCGCTCTCATACTCACCCGACGCCTGGAAGGCCCGCGCCAGCCGGAACTTCGCTTCCACCCAACGCGCGTCGTCCCGGTGCTCCTGCACATAACTCTTCAGAGCCGCAACCGCGAGGTCCGGCGCCCCCGCGTGGTCGTACGCCTCGGCCGCCATCCACAGCGCTTCGCCCGCGGCGCCGGGGTCCGCCAGGAAGTCCCGCCTTGAGTACTCCGCGAACCGATCCCCCGCCGCCTTGAACCCGGCCCGCGCTTCCTCCGCGACGATCGGGTCCACCGCCGCCCAGTCGATCGAACCGTCCGTTCGCAGCGGCGCGTTCTCCATGCGCTGCGACGCCACCGCGTACTCCGCCTCCGCGAGGCGGATCACCGCGTCCACAGGCATCTCGCCCTCGGGGTACAGAGCCACGGCCAGCCGCGCATACCGCAGGGCGCTCTCGTTGTCGCCGCTCAGGAGCCGCTCGCGGAATCGCTGGCCGATCGCGCGGTCAACCATCGCCGGCGTCACCGTCGAAGCGCCCAGACCAGCCGATACCGCCCCGACCGTCTGGCTGAACGAGCGCAGCGAGTCGTTGACCTGCCCGAGGTCCGAGTCCACCTCGGCCAACCCGAGCAGCGCCGCCACGCCCACAGGCGTGCCGCGGTACCGCTCCGCAAGATCGGCGTACCGATCCCGCGCTTCCTCGAAACTCTCGTCCCGCTGCAGCGCCTGCGCGAGATACAACTCCGCCTCGCCGAACATCTGGCTGCCCTCGGGCAGGTAGCGAACCGCGAGGCGCAACTTGTCCCGCGCCATCGCCACACTGTCCATGTCCAGATACGCCTTGCCCAGCATCAGGTAGAGCGGCGCCGCATCCGGGCTGTCGGACTCATCGAGCAGCAGAATCTCCGCAGAGAGCCGCCGGATCGCGTCGTCGTAGTTCCCCTCGTCGATCTGGATCTGCACGAGACGCCCCACGGCCCACAATCGATCCTGCGTCGTCGCACCGGACGCATCACGAATCTCCGTGATCGCGTCGATCCGCGCCGCCTCGTCAATCGACGGCACCCCCGACGCGAGGTCGCTCTCGATCACCTTCCGCATGTATTCCAGCCGCTTCGTCGAACTCGTGTCGCCGATCCGACGCGCGACATCCATCGCCTCGCGCATCCGCCCCACATCGATCAGCGCCTGGCACATCCAGATCACCCGATCGCCCGTGACCTCGGCGTCATATCGCGTCTCGGCGATCTCGTAGTTCTCCACGATCTGCTGGGACCGCTCCGGCGACACCGCATCCGCAGAAGCGAGGCGCACATGGGCCAGGTCCCCGCGGAGCAGGTAGTACCGCGACTCCTCATCCGTGCTCAACGCTCCCGTGCCGACGAGTTCACCAACCGTCGAGAGGAGCCCAGCGCCCGTTTCAATGTCTTCCGCCGTCCCGTCCAGATAGGCCGACACCCGATCAAGCGCGCCCGTGTAATCGGGCGGCGCCTTCGGCTTCATGAGCCGCGCAGCACCCGTCACCACCAGCACCACGCCGAGCAACATCAGCGGCACCTGCCAGAGATCGCGCCGACCGCGCAGCGGCACCCGCTCCTTCTTGGCGGACTCTCCCCCCTCGCCGACGACCTCCGCTTCGTCGCCCTTCGCCTCTTTCTCGATGTCCTTGTCCTTCTTGGCCACGGCTCGGTGGGACTCCATCGGCGCACCTTCTGCGCCGTCATCCCGTTATCGGGCGGATTTCGCCCGCGGCTCCACAGTCAGCCCGGCTTCCCCTCCCCGCTACCCGGCTCCCCTCCGCGATTGGGGAGAATCACCGCCGTGGAGAACCCCCACGGCTCCGGACGCCCCGGCGACATCGCCTGCACCATCCCGAGCGGCGGGCACGCCACCTTTACAAAGTTCCGACCCGCTGCCTGCGCAAAGGTCGGCCGACGCCCCGTCTTGGTCGACACCGTCCGGCAACCCGCGATCGCCTTCCCGAGCGTCATCCCGAAGAGCCACTCCCCGATCGTCGAATGCGCGAACATGATCGCGCCCACCGTCACCGGAGGCCACGGGCCGTAGGCCATCGTCAGATCAGCCATGGTCGAGCCGCCCTCGGGCATCGGCCACAACCACAGCACGCTCATCAACGCGGGCGCCAGATCGATCATCGCCGCGCCCGCACGCCGCCAGGTCGGCGCAAGCGATGCGCCGACAGGAATCCGGATCACGCTCTGCCCCGCCGAACCGATCCGGAGCAGAAAGAGCGTCATCGTCAGACCCGCCGAGGCGATCAGCACGACAAGCGTCTCCACATCGCGCCGCGAAATCGGCGAGACCGGCCGCAGATCACCCGAGTACGAAACCGTCCCGTCCCGCTCGAGCCGCGCCGAGTACAGCCGCGCATCGCTCCCGCTCCGGTCCACGCCCGCCACAACGATCTCATCGCCGATCAACCCGAACGAATGATCCACCGGGCAATTGTCCACCGTTCCGCGCCCGAGCACCGCCTCGCCGCGCACGAACTCGAACCGCGCCGACGACCCCTCATAGTGCTCAACAATCATCCCGCCCGCGCCGCCGACAACATCGCGCACCCCGCGCGGAATCGCCCATACCTGCGGGTCCCACGAGCCGTCGGCGCCCCGCATCCACACCCGTGCCCGCGCCGATGCCCGATGTTCCAGGATCGCCGGCACCGTTCCCATCGACACCAGCCGCCATTCGTTGGCACGATCGATCCCATCGGGCAGCGCCACACGAACCCACCCGCCCGCGCCCAGCATCAACAGCGCCGGCTTGTTCGAATACACCTCCGGGTCCTCGCCCGCGAGCGGGAACTGCAGATCGATCAGCAACGCAAAGTCACCCTGATCCGTCGA
>CALFMQ010000006.1 GCA_937879825.1 uncultured Phycisphaerales bacterium | reverse complement strand
AGAATGAAACCGGCGTGATCGAACCGGGCCGCTGGGCGGATCTGACGATCATGGATATTGACCCGTTCGTTACGGCGGAGGCGGCGCCGGATGATTTGCTGAACGGGCGCATATTGATGACCATCGTCAATGGCGAGATCGTTTTCGACGGACGGTGAGGGGCCTTGGCCCGTCATATCAACGCTCTTCGTCGGTCATGCCGATGAACAGCGCGATGACGCGATCATGCCGCAATAGCGGAAGGCGGAATTGCGCGCGCGATGTCAAATTCGGCCGCGCGCGGAGCAATCCTCCGGCGTCCGCTGGCGGATCATTGCGCGCTATTTCTTCTTTGTCGGATCGCCGATTTTCGTGTTGAGCGAAGCTGCTTCCTTCGCAAGGCGCGCCGCCTGCGCGGCGCTGATCTTGTCGCCCTTTCGAAGTTCAAGCGTCCGCAATTCGTATTTCCCGCCGCCTTTCAGGCGCGGTTCGTTCTCAAGCAGCCGCTTTCCGCGCCAGAAGCCGAACAGCACGCGCTCATCCTCCGCGCGAATCAGCAGCACCGGCCCAACCGAGAAGTACACCAGGTGCCCCCACTTAATGACCTCCTCCAATCCCGCGATCTTGCGAACCGACGACCGCAATCCCCCAACACATTCGCGCCTCCAACCCTTGAGCGCCGCAACATACGCCTCCGGACTCTCAGCGGCCGTCTGCTTCTTCATCGCAACTCCCTCCCAAAGAACCCCATCATCCGCCCGTACATCGCCTCCACCATCGCCGGCTCCGTCACCATATGCGTGAAACCGCCCAGCACCACAAACTCGTGCGCCTTCCCCGCCCGCGTCAGCGCATCGCTCATCTTGAGCGAATGCACGAAGTACACGTTGTCGTCCGCCGTGCCGTGAATAATCATCAGCGGCCGCTCCAACTCGCCCGCATAACTCAGCACATTGCTCACCCGGTACGCCGAGTCCTCATCATCGGAGGGGACGCCGAGGTACCGCTCCGTGTAGTGCGTGTCGTAATCCAGCCAGTCGCACACCGGCGCGCCCGCCACGCCGCACGCAAACACATCCGGCCGCTTCATCGTCGCGATCGCACTGAAGTACCCGCCGTACGACCACCCGAACACGCCCACGCGGCTCAGATCCATCTCCGGATATCGCGCCCCCAACGCCGCCAGCCCCCGCACCTGGTCCTCCACCGCGATATCCACCAGGTTCCCCTTGATCACCCGCTCCCAATCCCTCCCCCGGTTCGGCGTCCCCCGCCCATCAATCGACACCACGATGTACCCGTGATCCGCAATCCACTGCGCAAACGGGGACCGCTCACCGCTCGCCTGCACCATCTGCGAGCCCGGCCCCGTGTACGCGTGCAGAATCACCGGCAGCGACATCCCCTTCTCAAACACCCGCGGCCGCACAATCGCGCACCGCAACCCGTCATCCGTCACGCTCGTCAACTCCACATCCGTCTCAAACGGAGGCCGCTCCGCGTTCGACGCGATCTCGCCGACCACATCACCATCCCGCGTGCGCACGGTCCACGACGCTTCGCCCCGCGCCGGCGACACCGAATGCACGAACACCCCGTGCTGCCCACTCTCCCCGAACTCAGCCCCGTGCAGCCCCGCCTCCTGCGCAAACAACTCCGTCTCCGTCCCCCCATCGAGCGGCACCCGCATCACCCGCGACTCCGTCGGCTCAGCGCTCGCGATCACAACCGCCACGCCGCGCTCGAAGTCAACATCACACAGCGAGCGATACCCCGCCTCCTTGTCCACAATCGTGTTGCGATAGGAACCATCCGCATTCCGCCGCTCCAGTTCCCACCCCCCAGCCCCGCCATTCCGCTCCGTCGTCCACAGGAACGAACCATCCTCCAAGTACTTCGGCATCTGCGAGTCGATGTTCACCCACGCCGAGTCCGTTTCCCTGAGGAGTTCACGCGTACGCCCGGTCTCGGGATCCACCGCGAGCAACAGCTCCTCGGTCTGCTCCCGATTCTGCACCAGAATCGTCGGCCCCTCATGCCCCGCGTGTTCGCTCCACACCACCTTCGCCACATACGGGTATCGCTCACGATCCCAGACGACGGCTTTCATTCGCATCGGCTGATCGCCTTGCAACGGCACAGCCAGGTAGAGCCGGACTTCGACATTCTTCTTCCCCGGCCGCGGATACTTCCAACTCTGCGGCTCCTTCGACGGGTCGTTCGGATCCATGATGTACACCGACTCCACCCTCGCATCATCCGTCCGCTGAATCAGCAGCGCATTCGAGTTCGGCGACCACCAGTACCCCTCCCGCCGATCCATCTCCTCCTGCGCCACAAACTCCGCCGTGCCGAACGACACACCATCGTCCGTGTTTTCGTGATCAGTCAGCGCACGCTCCGCGCCCCCATCGACATCGTGGACATACAAATCGCCGTCCCGCACAAATGAGACCCACTTCCCGTCCGGCGAGAACCGCGGGTCAATCGGATACCCCCCAACCTCCGTGCGCAGTTCCTTCACATTCCCCGAGGCGCGATACACCACGAACAACCGCCCGCCCAGCGGCACCAGAATCCTCTCGCCATCCTCCGACAACTCGAAACTCGTAATCCCCCGCGCGCTCTCGCGCATCCGCTCCCGCCGCGCCCGCTCCTCCGCGCTGATCGCCTCATCGCCGCCACCCAGAATCCGATCCGCAGTCAGCAGCACCCGCTCCTCGCCCGTCTCCACATCAAACGCGTACAGGTCCTGCGCGAAGTCCCGCGCCCCCGACCGCAGAAACAACACCGTCTTCCCGTCCGGCGTCACGTCAAACCCCCGCGGCGTCCCGTTCCGGAACCGGTTCGTCTCCGCGTACTGACGCAGAAACCCCGGGTCCGCCACGGACTCAAACCGCGCATCCGCACGCCTCATCGGTGCGTCGCCGCGCCGCCCATCCGCCGCGCACCCCGCCGCCACAAGCCCGGCCAGCCCGATCACCGCCACCACGACTCGCTGCATATCGGCATCCCCTTCGATTCAGTTCCGTTCCGCGCCGATCCTACCCGCTCGCCGCGTGGTCACGCCCGCCGCCAAAAGCAACGCCGCCCGGTTCCCCGGGCGGCGCGTTCATCCGATCTGTCCCCTCCCGTTCACTCATCCGCGCCGGCGACGCGACGCAACGATTCCACCAACGCCAACGAGCGCCATCACGCCCGGCGCCGGAACCGCCTGCGCCAGCACGAAGTCATTCGCCGTCGGCCAGAGGAACCCGCCGATCGGCTGCACCGACACGAGCGTCAGCGAGGTCAACGGCCCATCGGACACAAACCCCACGAAGCTCGCCGTCGTCGCGCCCACGATCGTGTGCGTCACAGTGCCGCTCCCGTCCGTCGCGCTGAGCGTCACATCGCCCGCCGCGAACTGACCGTTGATATTGCTGCCGAAGAAGAAGCCGCCCGCCGCCTGCACGCCGCCGCCGAACGCGTTGAAGGTCACCGTGTCCGTCGCCGTGTTCGTCGAGAGCCACACATCCGCGAGCGATCCCGCCTGGAAGAATGATGTCGTCGAAACCGCCGCCGTGTAGGCGTACGGCCCCGCGTTGCGGAACAGCGGGCTCGGCGCCGATGTCAGCGCAAGGTCATTGAAAGTATCCACGCCCGGCGCAGAAACAGCCGCATTGAACGCCGCCTGCGATGTGTACACCGTCACCGTCGCGTGCGCGCTCCCGCACGCCGCCATCACCGAGCCCGCAACAACCGCGCACGCGAAACCACGCTTGGCATTCAGACCCATCTGACACACTCCTCGATGGCGCGCCCCTGCACCCGCGCGCTCACAGTGATCCGGACACGCATCGACAACCGCCCGGAGACGCTCCCCGAACGCGGCCGCCATGAACCAGCGATCCAAGATCCGCCGCGTCCCTGGCAGGCGCGGCTCCCTTGAATCTGCTCCATCCCCGACAAATGTCAATCCCCAATCCCGCCGACGCCTTCCCTCGCCACGCCGACCCCACCGCCCACCGAACCAACCCCCCACCACGCTATGATCCCCCGTTCGGCATCGTGCCCCGCCCCCCTGCTGCCTTTTGCCTATTTCCTGCTGCCTATCCCTCATGGAAATCCGCAACTTCTCCATCATCGCCCACATCGACCACGGCAAGTCCACCCTCTCGGACCGCCTCCTCCAATCCACCAACGCCGTCTCCGAACGCGAAGCCCGCCAGCAGTTCCTCGACGACATGGACCTCGAACGCGAGCGCGGCATCACCATCAAGGCCTCCGCCGTCACCGTCCGCCACGCGGTCGACGGCGTCGAGTACATGCTCAACTTCATCGACACCCCCGGCCACGTCGACTTCACCTACGAAGTCTCACGCGCCCTCACCGCCTGCGAAGGCGCCGTCCTCGTCGTCGACTCCACTCAGGGCGTCGAGGCCCAGACCATCGCCAACGCCTACCTCGCCATCAACCAGGACCTCGAGATCATCCCCGTCGTCAACAAGATCGACCTCCCCTCCGCGCAGCCCGACGAAGTCGCGATGGAGATCGAACAGGCCCTCGGCTTCCCCGCCGAGGACGCCATCTACTGCTCCGCCAAAACCGGACAGGGCATCCAGGAACTCCTCGACCGCATCTGCCGCCAACTCCCCCCGCCGCGCGCACCCCAAACCAAAAAACTCCGCGCGCTCATCTTCGACTCGCACTACGACGACTACCGAGGCGTCGTCATCTATGTCCGCGTCTTCGACGGCCACCTCAACCACGGCGACAAAGTCCGCATGATGGGCACCGGACGCACCTACATCATCACCGAACTCGGCAAGTACACGCCCAAGCCCGAGAAGGTCAAATCCTTCGGCCCCGGCGAGACCGGCTACCTCATCGCCTCCATCAAGACCCTCAAGGATGTCCGCGTCGGCGACACCATCACCATCGACAACGACCCCGCAGAAGAACCACTCCCCGGCTACGAAGAACCCCACCAGATGGTCTTCTGCGACTTCTACCCCGCAACCTCCACCGAGAAGGGCTCCGACTTCGAGGAACTCCGCGAAGCCGTCGAGAAACTCTCCCTCAACGACGCATCATTCACCTTCCACCCCGTCCACTCAGAGGCCCTCGGCTTCGGCTTCCGCTGCGGCTTCCTGGGCCTCCTCCACATGGACATCATCCAGGAACGCCTCGACCGCGAAGGCGGCGTCGAAGTCGTCCAGACCGCACCCACCGTCACCTACGAACTCAAAACCCGCGACGGCGTCGTCCACGAAATCACCAACCCCGCCGACCTCCCCGACGGCTCACTCTGGGAAGAACTCCGCGAACCCATCTGCAAAGTCGAACTCATCATCCCCACCGACAACGTCGGCGACATCATGCCACTCTGCCTCGGCCGCCGCGGCATCTACAAGCAACAGCAACTCATCTCCGAAACCCGCACGATGATCGACTTCGAGATGCCACTCGCCGAAATCATCTACGACTTCTACGACAAACTGAAATCCATGACCCGCGGCTACGGCACCATGGACTACGAAATCATCCGCTTCCAGGCCGACCGACTCGTCAAAGTAGACATCCTCGTCAACGGCGACATCGTCGAAGCACTCTCATTCATCGCCCACAAGGACAACGCCGACAAACGCGGCCGCGTCCTCCTCACCCGCCTCAAAGACCAGATCGACCGCCACCAGTTCGAGATCCCCCTCCAGGCCGTCATCGGCGGCAAGGTCATCGCCCGCGAGACCATCAAGTCCATGCGCAAGAATGTCACCGCCAAGTGCTACGGCGGCGACGTCACCCGCAAGCGCAAGCTGCTCGAGAAGCAGAAGGAGGGCAAGAAGAAGATGAAGTCCATCGGCTCCGTCGAAATCCCGCAGGAAGCGTT
>CALFMQ010000005.1 GCA_937879825.1 uncultured Phycisphaerales bacterium | reverse complement strand
CACCTTGAACGAAGGCAACTCCAGGACCATCGCCCGCGGCTTGCCCCGCAGAATCGTCCGCCGCGCAATCAGCGCGCTCATCAGCCCCGCCGCCAATCCGAGCGCGTAGCAACCGGAGAACGCCAGCGCCGCCATCCCGGGGCGCCCGTAGAACAGCATCGTCGTCAGAACCACATACACCGGAATCCGCGCCGAACAGGTCATAAACGGCGCCACCAGAATCGTCGCCAGACGCTGCCGCCGATCCGGGATTCCTCGCGCCGACATGATCCCCGGCAGCGCGCACGCATGACTCGATAACAGCGGCATGAACGCGTGACCCGGCAGCCCGAACGGCCGCAACACACGATCCATCAGGAACGCCGCCCGCGCCAGATATCCCGTGTCCTCAAGCAGCGAGAGCAGGAAAAACAACAGCGCGATCTGTGGCACAAACACGAGCGTCGATCCCACGCCCGCCACGACCCCGTCCGAAATCAAATCCCCGATCAGCCCCTCCGGCAACACGCTCTTCAAGAACCCGCCCGCGTGCGCGAAAGTCAACTCCAGCAGATCCATCGGCACCGTCGCCAGCCGGAAGATCACCCAGAACAGTCCGGTCATCACCGCCGCAAACACGATCAACCCGAGAACGGGGTTCGTCAGCACCGAGTCCAGCCGATCCGTCAGCGGATCGTGCGCATGCGATGAGTCCGCCGAGTCGCTCGACGCCACCCGCGCGTACACCTGATCCGCCCACCGCTCCAGCCCGGCGACATCGCCCGGCGGCGTCCGGTTCGGCACCCGCGCAGCCCCCAGCGCCGAGCGAATCGCATCCACACCGACGCCACGCCGCGCATCGCTCGCAACGACCTCGCACCCCAGCGCATCACCCAGCGCTTCCGTATCGATGTGCAGCGCCCGCGCGTGCGCTAGGTCAACCATGTTCGCCACGACAACCGTCGGCAACCGCCGCCGCAGCACCTCGCCCGCCAGCACCAGGTTCCGCGCCAGATTCGTCGCATCGAGCACCACGCACACCGCGTCGGGCGGCGCAACCTCTTCCCCGCTCGGCGCCGCCTCACCCGCCAGCACATCCCGGCACACCGACGCCTCCGACTGCGCCAGCTCGAGCGAGTAAATCCCCGGCAGGTCGATCAACTCAACAACCGCATCCCCGATGCGCGTGTGCCCCACCCGCGCCGTCTGCGTCGTACCCGGAAAGTTCGAGGTCTTGGCCCGCACGCCGCAAAGCCGATTGAACAGCGTCGTCTTGCCCGTATTCGGATTCCCCAGCAGCGCGATCCGCCGCGCACCAGTGAACAAGGTGTCACGATCGCCGCCCGCCCCATCCGGTGCCGTCTCGCAATCGTGCTCCACCGCGCGTCAGCGCCCCGCGCCCGTGTCGTCCATCGCGATGATCACCCGCTCCGCGAGCGGCCGCGCCAGACCGATCCGGCACGAACAGCCATGCCGGCCCAGAACCTGCACGATGCACGGCTCGCCCACCCGCGTCAGCCGCACCCACGCATCGGGCCGAAGCCCCAGCGCCCGCAGCATCTCCCGATCCTCGGCCTCAAGCCGGCCCCCGCACACCCGCCCCGTGTCGCCTACCCGCATCCGAGTCAGCCGCAACCGACGCACATGCACCTCGACCTCCGCTTCCGGCTCCGACGCCGCCCCCCCCTCCATGCCGCACGCGCACGATTCCGCGACCGGCAGCGCCATCCGGTCATCACGCATCAGTTTGGCTGCCAGCGGGTCGGTCAAAATCGGCTCCGAAAGGGCCCCTCAGAACCCCGAATCCTACCCTCCCTGAGAATGAGTTGCAATTACATCCAATGCAACCGATCCCACCGGACTCCACCGAGGAAGGCCGCCGCAAGGACCTCACGAACACCGCTCCCCGCAGGGGCAGGAGCTAGTCCTTCTTTTGATCCGCGCCCAACTCATCCCGCAACTGGTTCAGCCGCTCCCGGAACGGCTCATTCACCG
>CALFMQ010000004.1 GCA_937879825.1 uncultured Phycisphaerales bacterium | reverse complement strand
GCATGGAAGGGCTCACCATCACGCAATCAGATCTCGACCGCGAACTCCCCCGTCTCGAGCTCGAACTCTCCAACATGTTCGGCGGCATCCCACATCTCGCATCCATGAACCTCGCCCGCGAAGCCATCCGCCCATCGGGCGAGGGCTTCCGCAAAGGCGGCCTCATCGACCAGCTCCGCGCCGTCACCGTCGAACAGGCCCAGCGGTTCGCCGACGCCTATTACAAGCCCCGCAACGCGCTCGTCGTCATCGCGGGCGGCCTCGAGGCCGACCAAACCCGCGCGCTCATCGAGCAGCACTTCGCCGACATCGAGTCCGGTGATGCGCCGCAGCCGATGCGTGACCGCGCCAACCGCGCCGATGTGCCGGCGCAATCAATCGCCATCGACGCCGCCGACTGGTATCAGGGAGCCCCCATCGTCATCACCCGCGCCATCGCAGCACCCGCCCCGGACTCCCCGCACTACGCGCCCTTCCTCGTCCACATCACGCGCCTCTTCCAGAAGGCCATGGCCTCCTACAAGCCGGGCGATGCGCCGCCCGTCCAGTACGCCCTGATCGACGACCCCCACACCCTCTACATCGCCGCCACCGCAACTTCCGACGACGAACTCGATAACGCTCGCGACAAAATCGACGAACTCATCAAAGCCGCCACAACCGAGTCAGCCGACAAGCCCGCCGACGCGCCCATGACCGCCATGCAGTTCGGCTGGATGTTCGGCTCAACCGATGTCCCCGAGGCCGCGCTCGTCAACAATCCCTACGGCGTCGCGTTCGCGCTCGGCCGCGCCGAACTCATGGGCGTCGACTGGCCAACACTCCGCGACCGCCTCAGCAACCTCACCCGCGATGACATGACCGCCGCCGCAGATGCGATCTTCGCCGAGTCCAACAGCGCCGAGGTCATCGTGTCGGTCGCACCCAGCGCGCCATGAGCACCGATCGACGAAGCGACCCCTCCAGCAGGCGAGAGGCATGACGCGAGCCGGTCTACAAGTCCTCAACTCGCGTGACCGCTTGCGGTCACGCGAATTCTTCATTGCATCGGCTGCTGCTTCGGGCGCTCCCACCACTCCTTCGGGTCGTCGCCGCGCCGCGAAGTCTCGTTGTAGACATATTGCAACTCCGCATCCACCGCCGGAACGCCCGGGCTCGGAATCCAACCCCACACGCCCGGCGGGCCCGTGTTGGTGTTCGCGGTCGGCGGCAGCCAGTGATAGGCCAGCGGCGCCATCTGGTCGAACTCCTCGTTGTGCCCGAAAAACTGCCACCGCTGCTTGAGCGGCGGCATCCGGCTCGAGAACTCCCGCTGCTTCACGATGTCCACCGGAATCCACTCGCCCGCCTCCACCGCCTCGTCGTACAGATAGAACTCCGTCCACGCGCGCAGCACCGGGATATTGCTCTCCCGCGTCTTCTCCAGATCAAGCCCGATCACCATCCGCGCCGGAATGCCCGCCCCCCGGTACACCGCCGTCAACAAACACGCCATGTCGAACCGGGAACCGCGCCGGCGCTCCGCAGCGTACGCCGCGCCGTGCACATTGAATCCCTCAAGGAGCACCGCCGTCACCTTCCCCCGCTCCGGCCCGCGCCCCGCCGACTCATAGTCCCCCTCCGTGGGCTGAAAGTGCTCGACAACCTTCCCCGCAAGATACTTCGCCGCCAGGTACGGCTTCGCGTTCTTCACATTCCCTTTCGTCCACTCCTGCACCAACTTCTGAATCGCGGGATGCCCCGGCTCCACATACAACTGCGGCTCAAGGCACGACGCGATCATCGGCTTGTACTCGCCCGTCGGCCAGTCGTAGGTCAGCGCGATGTCCTCATCGATCCGCGTCTCGTAGCACGTCATCGGGATATCAACGCGCAGCTGCAACGGCTCCGTCGAGCTGATGTCCTTCGCCTCCCACACCGCCAGCATCGTCCCGCCCTGATAGTTGGGAAGCGTCCGAGGCCGCAGGTCCAGCTTCTTGTTCCCGAGCGAGAACTCCGACTTCACACGATCCAGATACACATCGTGCATCGCGCTCCCCGCGATCAGCGGGTAGATCATCGCCACCGCGTCCAGCACCGTGGGCGATGTCGCCGCCGGCGCCTCGTTCGGGTCCGTCCGGAACTGGTACGAATGCAGCCGAACGATCGGGCTCACGGTCCAGTCCTTGTAGTTGAACTCGTGGCGCGTCAGCGCACGCGGACGGGGGTCCGGGCTCGCGGCGGGCTTGGGAGGCCGCGCCAGCGCCGAGACACCCAGCATCGCGAGCATCGTCGCCACCGCCATCGTCCGCCAAGCGATCGTCCCGCTCATCGTGCCGCTCCTTCGCCTACGGGCGCAGTGATACCCGCATCCTATGTGTGACACCCGGCGGCGTCACCGGTTCCGCATGAAGTTGGCCAGATGGTCCAGCTTCGCGTCCATAAAGGCCCGCAGCGCCCCCGCCACCCCCCGTTTGTCCATCGCGAGCCCCATGCAACGGAGCCACTCGTCCACCGCACGCTGGTCGATCGCAAAGGGCATGTGCCGCGCGCGAAGACGCGGATGGCCCCGCTTCTCGTGGTAAATCGGCGGCCCGCCCAGCCAGCCGCTCAGGAACTCGTACAACTTATCACGCGACTCATCCAGATCATCAGGATGCATCGCGCGCACAACGGGCGACTCCGCGTCCATGTAGTCGTAGAAATCATCGACGAGCGCACGCACCGCGTCATCGCCCCCGATTTCATCGTAGGGCGTCGCCGCATCACCCCACGGGTGTGCGCATCCCTCAGGCGTTCGCGTCGGATCAATCAATACTCCGCCCTCTCCGCAAGATGCACCCGCGTCACATACGCCAGCGTGAACACGCCATCATGCTCACACCTCGAGTACAGGTGCGCCAAGTCCGCCTCCATCTGCTCCCGCGCCCGCCCGTGCTTGGGCACATACGAAGCCAACCCCGCCCGCCCGATCAACCCAGCGCAGTTCAGCACCTTCCCCGAAGGGATCTCCACCGTCCTGTAGCCCATGAATCGCGCATCGCCCTCGAG
>CALFMQ010000003.1 GCA_937879825.1 uncultured Phycisphaerales bacterium | reverse complement strand
CTCCATGCATGGCTTCTGTTCTCCTTTTCTCAAGATCAATCAATGATCGTGACCATCGTGGTCGCCGTGACCATCGTCGTGACCCCCGTGCTCTTCGTGACTGGCAGCTTCATCAGCGGGTCTGAACTTGTCCTTGGAATGCCAAGCAGCGTCGATGGCAGTGATGTACTTCACGGGGTTCGCTTCGACTTTGGGCTCGCAACTGGCGCAGCAGAACCGGATCAGCCGGCCCGCGACGACAATCTCCGTGGGCTCGCCCATCGAACCGAGTTTGCCGCCTGCGACGACACACGTGTCGAGCGGATAATCCTTGCGTTGCGCATCAGCCGCCGCCTTGTCGAGCTTCTCAATGAACGTGTTCGGGTCGGCCGTGAACTCGCGCTCGCACATCTTGCAGCAGAGTCGGACAAGACGGTTGCCGTAGACCATGTTGTTGGCGATGTCCTCTCCATGCTCCGTGAGCGGTTCTCCAGAGACAACGCACGTCTCAACCGGATAGTACGGTAGCTGGTCCTTGATGATCTGCTCGTCGATCGCCTTCCAGTACTTCGCTTGGTTCGCTTCGAACTTATCGATGCACCCATCACAGCAGAATCGGACCTCGCGCCCGTCGTACACCGCGATGATGGGGTCGCCCATCGAGCCGAGTGCTTGACCTGAGACAGGACAGGTGGCGAGCGTGTAGGGGCCCGTCCATGCCTCGGCCGGTCCCGACTTCCCGGCGTGCTGCTCCTGACCAGGTTCCTTATGGGCGATCGCAAGCATGACGAACTCGTCCTTGCGCTCCTCATCCCACGCGAGAAACTGCTTGCCGCAGCCGGGGCAACAGATCCCGATCGTCTTGCCTTTGTATTCGACGGTACCCGCCGACGGAACGATCGGCTCCTTGCCGATCGGGCACATGGCGTTCACAGACTTCGTATCGGACTGGGCGTGCTTCGAGTTGTGTTCCTGCGCAAAGGCGGGCGAAGCTGCGACGGCGCCGCATATCAAGGCGCCACAGGTAATGAGCGTTCTCATTGGGGTTCTCCTTGTGCCGATGGCACGGTTGGGGGGTCGGTGTCTCGCTGGTTCATATGAGACAGACGGAACTTCCATTCCTGCACCCAGCAGTACAGGATGGGCACGACAAACCATGTCAGTGACGCCACGACCATGCCCCCGAATGATGGGATGGCCATCGGGACCATGATGTCCGAGCCGCGGCCGGTGCTCGTCAATACTGGCAGCAACGCAAGGATGGTGGTTGCGCTGGTCATGACGGCGGCTCGGATTCTGAGCTTGCCGCCATCCGCAACCGCCTTGCGGATCGCTTCTATCGAGTTTGGCTTCTCCTCAGCCATCGTCTGCTCGATGCGGGTCGCCATGATGACGCCATCGTCGGTGGCGATGCCGAAGAGCGCGAGGAAGCCGACCCAGACCGCGACGCTCAGATTGAACGGGCGGACCTGGAACAACTCGCGTAAATTCGTGCCGAGCAGGTGCGTGTCGAGGAACCACGGCTGGGCATAGAGCCACAGCATCATGAACCCGCCGCCCCACGCGACGAAGACGCCCGTGAAAACCATGAGCGTCACACCGACCTTTCGGAACTGGAAATAGAGCAGCAGGAAGATGACGGCGAGCGAGAGAGGCAGCACAATGCTCATTCGCTTCGCGGCACGGACCTGGTTCTTGTACGACCCCGAGAACTCGTAGCTCACCCCGGCTGGCACGCTCACATCGCCGGAGTCGATCGCGCTCTGGATATGACGCTGGGCATCCCTAACGACGGTGACCTCGGCATAGCCGGGCATCTTGTCGAAAAGCACATAGGCCACGAGAAACGTATCCTCGCTCTTGACCATCTGCGGTCCGCGCCGATATTCGAGCGTGGCAAGTTCACGCATCGGCACCTGCGCCCCCATCGGCGTCGGCACCAGAATGTCGCCGAGCGTTTCGGGCTGGTCGCGCAGCTCGCGAAGGTACCGGACGCGCACCGGGTACCGCTCCCGCCCTTCCACTGTCATTGTCAGAGGTTTGCCACCGATCGCGACTTCGATGACCTCCTGAACACCCGCGATGGTGAGCCCGTAGCGAGCGATCTTCTCGCGGTCGATGTCGATTTCGAGGTACGGCTTGCCCACGACACGGTCGGCAAACACCGCGGCCGGCTGGACCGAGGGAACCCGTTTGAGCAAGCGTTCGAGTTCGAGCCCAAAGGACTCGATCGATTCCAGGTCAGGCCCGTAGACCTTGATACCCATCGGCGCTCTGAAGCCCGACTGGAGCATGACGATGCGCGTCTCGATTGGTTGGAGCTTCGGGGCACTGGTAACGCCCGGCATGTCCGCTGCAGCGACGATCGCGTCCCAGATGTCTTGATTGGACTTGATCTGGTCGCGCCACTGGC
>CALFMQ010000002.1 GCA_937879825.1 uncultured Phycisphaerales bacterium | reverse complement strand
GTATCCGGCGCCGGTGAACTATCGCAATGTAGATCTGGGCGATGTTGATGGCGACGGGTTCCTCGACATCGTCGGCGGCGGGCCGGGCGCGGTGAGCGGCCAGGCGTATGTGCTGTACAACAATCAGGATGGCGCATTCGGTGCCGCCCAGATGTATCAGGTCAACGCGCAGGGCGACGGCGCTGTGGCCGCCGACTTTGATGATGACGGCGATGTGGATATCGCCATCGGGGACCTGAACTCGAAGGTGGCGGTGATTCTGAACAATGACGACGGCACGTTCTCGGCGCCGGTCGCCTACACCACGGGTGTGTTCGTGCAGGACCTCGACTCCGGGGATTTCGATGGCGACGGGGATATTGACCTCGCGACGAGCAATCGGCTTGACCTGACGGTGTCGGTGCTGCTGAACAACGGCGACGGGACCTTTGCGCCGCGTGTCGATTATCCGACTGGGGGCGAGCCGTTCTCGCTGGCGATTGGTGATGTCGATGGCGACGGCGTGCTGGACATCATGTGCCCGCTGTACTCGACGAACTTCATGACGGCGGTGCAGAAGAACTGTCTGCTGCTAGGCAACGGCGATGGCACATTCGGCGCTCCGATCTACTACCCGGGATACGCGCCGCAGTTCCTGGCGATGGGGGACTTCGACGGCGACGGTGCGCTGGATACCGTCACGCAGGGCGATCTGTTCGGCGCGGATGTTCTGTGGGGGCTGGCGGCGGTGCCCACGCCGTGCCCGGGCGACACCAACGGGTCCGGGGCGGTCGATGTGGACGATCTCAACGCGATCCTCTCGGCGTGGGGAACGATGGTGCCCGTCGGGTCGCCGATCGATCAGGCCAATGACGACGGCGTGATTAATGTGGACGACCTGAATGTGGTCCTGTCCAACTGGGGTGTGACGTGCCGATAGCGGGAATGAATGGGCCGCCCCGAGCGATCGAACTCGGGGGTTGGGAGACCAGTTGACTGGCAAATGACAGGTTGCGATCGATTGGCGTCGAACTTCGTGCGATTATTGGATTCGGGACCGTAATGAGCGCGGGAGCAACTGAATGACAAATGCGATGAGGGCGATCAACTCTATTTGCGGGGTCCTGGTGCTGGGCGCTTCGGCACTTGGTCTGCCGTGCGCTTCGACGCTCGTTGATCCGTTGCCCGACATCCCTCAGAGCGCCATTACGGTGACGCTCCAGTCGATCACCTCGGCGCTGGAGTCGCCCCCTCAGACACCGACGGACATCGTCGCGGCGCCGGATGGTTCGGGCCGATTGTTTGTGGCGACCATTCAGGGGATCGTGCTGGTTCTCTATCCGGACGGGACGATCTCAGAACTCGTTGACACGACCAACCCGAACACGCTGATCGATCCGGCGCGCTACGGCATGATCTCTGTCGAGGTGCACCCGGGGTTCAACGACCCCATGAGCCCGGGATTCGGGAAGGTCTACACGTTGACGACGGAGGCGGGCGGGAGCGGGGTGGCCGACTTTGGCGGCTTCGGATTCCCGCACCAGGATGTCATCCATGAGTGGATGATCGACGGGTCCGACCCGAATGTTGTCGATCCGTTGACCAAGCGGGAGATCCTCCGGATCGGGCAGAAGAACGGGGATCACAATGTTTCCGACATGGTCTTCCTCGACGATCAGACGATGCTCATCGCTCTGGGAGATGGGCGCAACACGCCGGCGGGTCAGCCCGAGACCGGCGATGGGGCGCAGGACATCACAACGATCTTCGGTTCGGTGATCCGGATCGACCCGGTCGGACTGATCGGCACACCTTCGGCCAACGGCGAGTATTCGATCCCGACCGACAACCCCTTCTATTCGGTGCCCGGCGCAGTCAGGGAGATTTACGCGTACGGATTCCGCAGCCCGTACCGGATGAATCGGGACCTGGTATCGGGCCAGATCTTCATCGGGGATGTCGGTCAGCTCACGATCGAAGAACTCACGATCCTGCAGCCGGGCGGCAATCACGGCTGGAATGTGCACGAGGGCTCGTTCCTGTTCGACCGGGATACTTACGGTGTCTGTATCGATCCGATGCCGATTCCGGGTCTTGTCGAACCGATCGCGGAATACGATCACGACGACGGGCGGTCGATTGTTGCGGGCCACACGTACCGCGGTGCGGCCCTGCCGACTCTTACGGGTCTTCATGTGTTCGCGGACTTCCTCGGCGGCCCGACGAGCCAGTTCCGGGGTCGCCTGATGATCACCAATCCGCAGGCGGGCGGTGCGTACGCGCTGCCTGTGTCCAACTTGGGCGACGAACTCCCATTCTTCATCTACTCGGTGTCGGTGGATGAGGACGGGGAGCTGCTCATCGCGGGGAACACCGTGGACGGCAAGGGCACGATTCTCAGGGTCATCGCTGCGACATCCTGTCTTGGCGATGTCACCGGCGCGGGGGGTATGCCGGATGGCGTGGTCGATGTGGACGATCTCAACGCGATCCTGTCGGCGTGGGGAACGATGGTGCCCTCGGGTTCCCGGCTCGATCTCGCCAATGACGATGGCGTGATCGATGTAGACGATCTCAATGTGGTCCTGTCGAACTGGGCGGTGACTTGCCCCTAGGTCGCGTGGTCCGCTAATCCCGCCATTTCCCGCCCGATGTTGGTCCGCCGGGCGTTTTTGTTTGGCCGGGCCTCGGCGCGCTCGTAACCTCCTTCAGCGGACGGGGTGTCCGCGTGTCCATCAGGAAAGCCCGGAGGTATTGGGATGAGTCAGCGTTACGGCCTGGCGGCGGTCATTGGTGTCATTTCGTTCGGATCGTTCGCCGGCGCTCAGCAGTTTGTTGAGCAGTCGACCACGCGATTCCCGCAGCCGGATCCGAACGATTACACGAACCAGATGACGATCGGCGACATCGACGGCGACGATGATCTGGACATCATCTTCGCCAACGGCGGGAACTTCTCGTCCGCCGGGCCGGCGCAGCGCGTTCGGATCATGGTGAACAACGGGTCGGGCGTGTTCACCGAAGAGTCGGCGACTCGGATTGGTTCGCACACCGGCAACTACCGGGCGGTGGAACTGGGTGATATTGATGGCGACGACGATCTGGACATGATTCTGTCGTCGGACTTCGGTCGTCAGCCGAGGTTGTTCGTCAACGACGGCGCGGGTGTGTTCTCGGATGCCACGGTCGCGCAGTTGCCGGTGCTGGCGATCTCGGCGACTCGCGCGCAGTTCGGTGACATCGACAATGACGGCGATCTGGATATCTTCATCAACAACGGCGGCCCGACGAGCCGGTTCGGTTCCGGGCGTCCGCAGGTGCTGGTCAACGACGGCTCGGGCGCCTTCTCGAACGAGACCAACACCCGCGTCCCCAACGCGACGCAGTCGGAGCCGATGGATGTGATCTTTGGAGATGTGGACGGCGATTTCGATCTCGATGTCGTCACGGCTTCCACTGGAACGAACGCCTCGCGCCTGCTCATCAACGACGGTGCGGGTGTTTTCGGATTCTCGCCCCTGCCCGCCGACTCCAACGCGTACTCCTACGACTTCGGCGACATCGACAACGACGGCGACCTCGATCTATTGGGCGCGAACGCCGGCACGGGGAATGCGGAGTTGCTGGCTGTGAACAACGGCCTCGGGACATTCACGAATGTCTCGGCGCAGTTGATGCCCAATCCGAATGTCGACGACAACGACTCGAAGTTCATCGACTACGACATGGATGGCGATCTGGATCTCATCGTGGCTCGTCTCGGCGGCACGGCGGAGCGCATCTACACCAACAACGGCGGCGGCGGATTCAACGAAGTGGCCGGGCAGATTACGCCGATCTCCGACTCGACGCTCGACATCATGGTCGGCGATCTGAATAACGACGGTCGTCCCGACATCGTCACGGCCCAGGGTGAGAGCGGGTCCTTCCGGAACCGCTTGTACATCAACACGACCGGCCCGGTGGACAATCGCCCCCCGACGATCAATCGCACCGAGCAGGTTGTGCCGAGTGCGCTGGCCGGATCGGCGGCGCTGGAGTTCGTGGTGCGGACGGACATCCGCGATGAAATGACGTCTGATCGCGGGGCTTTCCTGCCGTCGGTCGTGCTGAACGTGTCGGTCAACGGCGCACCCGCCACGCAGACGCCCATGCGCTGGAGCGGGCATCAGGTGTACCGCGGCGTGATCTCGCTTGTCGATCCGCCGTGCGGAGCGCTGGTGGAGTATTCCGTGACAGCGACCGACATGGCGGGCAACGTCGCCAATGGGCCGACGCTCTCGTTCAACGTGACCGGTGTTCTGCCGGCGGGAGACATCGACATGTCGGGCACGGTGGATGTGGATGACCTCAACGCGATCCTCTCGGCGTTCGGCACGAGCGTGGGGATCGGATCGCCCGTTGATGTGGCCAACAACGACGGCGTGATCGATGTCGACGACCTGAATGTGGTGCTGGCGAACTGGGGCTCGACCTGCTGAGCCGCGACGTCTCGGGGTCGACGCACGATATTCGTTGAGCTGGGTTGACCGGAAGGCATCGCGGCCTACGATAAATCAAGACAAATCTGTCGAGATATATCGAAATAGCACCGACTCGGAGGTGATTCATGGCCCGGCGCACAATGGCTTGTCTGATCGCAGGGGTGATCTCGGGGAGTGCGGCCGTTGGAGCGCCGCCCGAGTTCGTGGCGACCGACATTACAAGTTGGACGGCTTCGCAGCTCGAAACGCTGCCGTTCTTCAAGCACTACATCCCGCTGAGTCCGGGCAGCCCGGCTAACTTCACGCCTGTCTCCAGATCCGCTTCCGGCTTCATCGCGGGGTCGGTGCCCCAGACGATTCCGTACACCGGCAGCCGCGAGGCGGCTCTCGTCGGCGCCGGCGGGATCGACTACATCGACCCGTTCGGCACCTACTCGTGGGGATACTGGTCGTGGGACGGTTCCGACTGGCACTACTACTTCGGGTATGTCCGTGACAGCGTGGCGATGGATGTGAACTACGCAGGGGTTGCTGTCGGTAAGGCGACCCTGACCCACAGCGGCGATTACTCGTCGGGCGCCCGCTACCACGCGTTCCGATACTCGGCCGAGCGGGGGCGCGTCGACTTGCTCCCCGACTCCGATCAGTCCTTTGTCAAGTGCATCAACAACCGCGGCGAGATGGGTGGGTACGCCTACGGCACCGGGCCGTTCGTCGGAGGATT
>CALFMQ010000001.1 GCA_937879825.1 uncultured Phycisphaerales bacterium | reverse complement strand
GCGAACGACCAACGAGAGCTGGTCTCGGCCAAGTGGGGGCTGATCCCGTCCTGGGCCAAGGACCCAAAAATCGGGAACCGAATGATCAACGCCCGTGCCGAGACCGCAGCAGAGAAGCCCGCGTTCCGCGCTGCGATGAAGAAGCGCCGGTGCGTCATCCCCGCGTCCGGGTTCTATGAGTGGCAGAAGATCGAGGGGTCCAAAGCCAAGCAGCCGTGGTTCATCCACAGCGCGAACAAACCCATCATCGCGATGGCCGGGCTCTGGGAGCTCTGGGACAGGGCCGATGAACCCATCGAGTCGTTCACTGTCCTGACAACAACACCCAACGCGACGATGACGGCCCTGCACGACCGAATGCCGGTGATCCTCGACCCGAATGACATCGCGAAGTGGCTGGCCCCGGATGCTTCGCCCGAGCAGCTCAACGGCATGCTCACCCCCGCGCCGGAC
Organism: uncultured Phycisphaerales bacterium; assembly: GCA_937879825.1. Lineage (GTDB taxonomy): Bacteria > Planctomycetota > Phycisphaerae > Phycisphaerales > UBA1924 > JACKHC01. The sequence goes on along the minus strand of CALFMQ010000001.1, from coordinate 5,755 downwards.
GGAACGATCGGCGCACACCGGGTCTTGCCCCGCGTCAATCGCCCCGCGAACGATGACTCATCGTTGACCCAGCCGATTACCGAAACCCCGTAACGAACCCGAAGTCATGGAACCAGAGACGAGGAATCACCGAGGTCGTAGTTGACACGCGGCATTCTCTCGATAGACTCCCGCCCAAATGCATCAAGAGTCTCGGGATGCCTCACAAGGTCCCGAGCGGCAACCGAACTGGAACCCAGTCACGGTGCCGAGGCCAGCCCCGGCGTGGGGAGCGATGCGGATGAGACCGACTCACGGGACTCATCAAAGAGCAGCGGCGATGTTCGCCGCGTTCCACGCCAGCACTGGATGCTCAAGATGCTGTGAGGAATCACAGCATGGGACATCTATCCGCACCTCTCGGGCTCGACCCGGACACACACTGCGCGGGCCTAGGGATCGGCTCCTTTGACGGTGAGCCGCTTGTCACGCCGCTCGTCCAATCCACGACATTCTGCCGTGACACTGTCGGCAGCAACGCCCCGCACCAATACTCGCGCGTCTCGAATCCCACTGTCGCCGCCTTGGAGCGGGCGTTGGGTGCTCTGGAAAACGCGCCCCCCGCTGTCGCATTCACCACCGGTCTTGCTGCTGAAACGGCGCTCTTTCTAGCGCTGGTCAAATCCGGCGATCACGTCGTCTGCGGGCGGACGGTATACGGCGGCACAACCCGGCTTCTGCAACAACTCTTGCCCGGTTTGGGGATTTCGGCCTCGTTCATCGACTCCACTGACCCTGACGAGGTCGGCCTCGCCATCCGCCCAAACACACGCCTCGTGTTCATCGAGACGCCCGCGAATCCGACGCTCGACATTACAGACATCCGGCGTGTCGCCGACATCACCCACGCCGCCGGGGCACTTCTTGCGGTCGACAACACATTCCTGACGCCGATTCTTCAGCAGCCGCTCGACCTCGGCGCGGACATCGCGGTCTACTCGACAACGAAGTTCATCGAGGGGCATTCGGTCGCGCTGGGAGGCTCGCTCGTCTCGCGTGACCTCGCCCTGCTCGAGCGCTTCCGCTTTATCCGCAAGTGCACCGGGGCGATCCAGACGCCTTTCAACGCTTGGCTCACGCTCAACGGCCTCAAGACGCTCCCGCTGCGTCTTCGCAGACAATCCGAGACCGCCGAGGTCATCGCCCGATGGCTGGCCGACCGGGACGAGATTTCGCGGGTCTACTACCCCTGCGTTTCGGAAAGCAAGAACCGCTCGCTGATCGAGCGCCAACACCTCGGATTGCACGGCGCGGTCATCTCGTTCGAGTTGACCGGTGGGATCGAGTCGGCGCGTCGTTTCGCGGAGGCGCTCAAACGATGCGCGCTCGTTGAGCATGTCGGATCCGTCAGTACGCTCATCACGCACCCGGCATCGATGACGCACGCCGATGTCTCGGTGGACGAGCGACTCGATGTCGGCATCACCGACGGCCTCCTCCGGCTCTCGGTCGGGCTTGAGAGCCCCGGAGCGATCATCGCCGATCTGGAGCAAGCCCTGGCGAGCGTACACGCCGGACGACCGGAGGTGCTGACATGCGCAAACAACCTCTGATCGTCCTGAAGTTCGGCGGCTCGGTTCTGCACAACGAAGAACGTCTCCGCATCGCGGTGCATGAGATCTACCGTTGGCGGCGCGACGGGTGGCGCGTCGTCGCGGTCGTCTCGGCGCTGGCCGGGCGAACCGACGAACTCCTCTCGAGATGTACATCCTCGGGCGCGCGGCCGCTCGCGCACGCGCAGGCCGCGGCACTCGCGTGCGGCGAACTCGAGAGCGCGGCCCTGCTCGGGCTGCACCTCGATCGCGCCGGAGTGCCCGTTTCGGTGCTGACGCCAGGCGCGGTATCGCTCCGGGCCACGGGTGAACCCCTCGATGCCGATCCGGTGTCGATCGACATCGCCCCAATCATGGCCGCGATCGAACGCGACGGTGTTGTCGTGTTCCCGGGTTTTATCGCGTGTGATGACTCCGGACGCACGGTCACGCTCGGGCGCGGCGGATCGGACCTGACCGCGCTGTTTCTGGCGCAGCGGTTGGCCGCGGACAAGTGCCGCCTCATCAAGGATGTTGATGCCCTCTATGACTCGGATCCAGCCGAAAGCGGCCCCAGTCCACGGCGGTACTCCCGGACGACCTTCGACGATGCGCTTGCCACCGACGGCTCGATCATCCAACACAAGGCAGTCCGGTTCGCCAAGTCGCACGGGACCGTGTTCGAACTCGGTCGGTTCAATGGAGTCCGCCCGACCATTATCGGGGCAGAGTCGGCCGAGTTCACTGAGGCCCGCGATCTACCGATCCGCCAGACGGTAGCGCTGCTCGGCTTGGGGACTGTCGGCGGAGGCGTGCTCAAGCTCCTGACTCAACTGCCAGAGTCCTTTGAGGTCGTTGCAGCGCTCGTGCTTGACTCGACAAAGCGGAGAGACTGTGAAGCCCCCGGCTTGCGACTGACTACCTCCCCCGACGATGCCCTTGTGCCCCGTCCTGATATTGTCGTCGAGGCAATCGGAGGGATCGAACCCGCGGCGACACTGGCAATCCGGGCCATGGCTTCCGGGGCCCACGTTGTCACCGCGAATAAGGCCATGCTCGCCCAACGGGGAGATGCGCTCCGCGAGACAGCGCGGCTCGCCGATCGACGCTTGCTGTGCGCCGCTTCGGTCGGTGGTGCCGCACCCATGCTGGAACGACTCGCGTCGTCGTCCGAAGAGGCCGCTCGCGTGCGCGGCGTTCTGAACGGCACATCGAACTTCGTACTCAACCAGATCACAAACGGATCCTCATTCGAGGACGCGATCCTCGCCGCTCAAGGCCTCGGGCTGGCCGAGGCGGATCCCTCGCGCGACCTCGACGGGCGTGATTGCCTCGACAAGCTCGCGGTGATTGCCGGCATTGCGGGCCGCAGTAAGGATGAGCTTCAAGTCCGGCGGGTCCAACCGATCACGAGTGAGGCCGCGAGCGATGCGTTTGCGGAGTCCGCGTCGTCAGGGCGACTCCGCCAAATCTCGACGCTTCATGCTGACGGCACCATGGAGGTCTGCCTCGCCGCGGTCGCACATGGCGATCCCCTCTTCGAACTTCCGGACGAGTGGAACGTGGCTGAAATCGATTGGCATGATGGACGATCCGAGATCGTCCGCGGGCGCGGTGCCGGGCGTTGGCCCACGGCCGAGTCAGTGCTGGGCGACCTGCTCCAACTGAGCCGGGAGGCATCACAGGGAGTACATGCAGTTGACGTTCGCACTCTGAATCACGAGGTGCTCTATGTCTGAACGCAACTACCGCGTTGCGATCGTCGGTGCCACTGGTGTCGTGGGGCGCGAAGCACTCAAGATTCTCGAGGATCGAGGTCACCCAATCCACCAGATTGTCGCCATGGGTTCGGATCGGTCATCGGGCACTCGGCTCCCGTATGCAGACGGCGAGATTCCTATCACTCGAGCTGTGCCCGATGCTTTTGAGGATGTCGACATCGCGCTTTTCTGCGCGGACTCCACAACAGCGCGGGAACTTGCACCCGCCGCAGCCGCGCGGGGTGTCACCGTCATCGACAACTCGTCCGCATTTCGCATGGACGGCGGCGTCCCGCTCGTGATTCCGGAAGTCAATGGAAGCCATATCGAGTTTGTGCGGTCTGGCCAGATCATTGCCAATCCGAACTGCTCGACCATCATCATGCTGGTCGCGCTCGGGCCGATCCACCGGGCCTTCGGTCTGGAGCAAATCATCGTCTCGACGTATCAGGCCGTCTCGGGGGCGGGCCGCTCAGGGATTGATGCGCTGCGATGTGAGACGGCCTCGGTCGCGGGGGGCTTGAGCCCGGCGCCATCGTACTTCCCAGAGCCATGCGCGATGAATGTGTTCACGCACGAGTCCGATCTTGATCCGCACTCCGGTCTCAACGGGGAGGAACTCAAGATGATCCACGAGTCGCGGAAGATTCTTGGCGATGCTCACCTCCGCGTCGTGCCGACCTGCGTCCGCGTCCCGGTTGAACGGGTTCACTCACAGTCCATCACGGCCCGCCTGCAACGGCACGCCTCTCGCGAGGCGATCGAGTCGGTCCTGGGCGATTCCTTGGCGATCGATCTCTGGCCCAGAAATGGGCCCCGCCATCCCACGCCCTTGGCGGCCGCCGGCACGGACCGCGTGAGTGTCGGGAGGGTCCGGGTGGAGTCGGCGGCTGAAGGATGCGACGTATCGCTATGGGTGTGCGGCGATCAACTTCGGAAGGGTGCGGCACTCAACGCGATCCAGATCGCGGACCATGTCTGGAGCCGACGGCGAGCCGGGACAAGTGCATGCACTGCACCCGGCATGCCCCATACCGAACGGGTTCGGGCTTGCCTCTAGCCCGATCGGCGCGCGCGCTGGCGCCGCCGCTTGCTCACCGACCGGTCCTTCCAACCCTTCCTCTACAACCTCAATCACGAAGTTGATCTCCTGCTTCGGGGCAATCCGGTGTAAACTCCCGACATGGAGGTGGTCGCGGTGCCACGGCGACGGTCTGGCTTTACGCTGATTGAAACCCTCATCACTGTCGCGGTGATGGCGACTCTCGTCGGCATCCTCCTGCCCGCGGTGTCGGGCGTCCGCGAAGCGGGTCGGAGCGTGATCTGCGAGTCTGCGCTGCGCGGTATCGCCTATGAGTTTGTCTTGTTCGCCGACCCGCAGATCGGCAGCCCGCGAGGTGACGATCCTCGGAAGTACGGGCGCAACCATTTTTCTCTTGAGACATTCGTTGAGAGCCAATACGGGCTCGACGAGTTTTGGCAGCACGGAAGCGAAAGTCTTGTCACGCGTCCGAGATCAACCTCTGATCCCCTCCGCTGCCCGGATGTTCGGGGCGAACTGAGGATGCGACGCAATGTGCCGTGCCACGAAGGGGCCCTCACGCCGAGCGCGAGCGTCTCGTATGGCTTCAACTCCCGGCTCCTCTACGCGGAAGTGACTCTCCCCAACGGACAACCCCGCATCCGCGAGGCACAACTCTCGGTTGCGGTCCTCTCGCAGCCAACGGTTCCGCTCGTCATGGATATCGATGGCCAGATCGCGGCGAGCCGCGGCCTTGATCCTTCCTTTTGCGCACCGTCCCTGGACAGTCTCGGTCCTTACTCCAACGACCACTATTGGTTCCCTTCGCATCGCCACAACGGGAACTGCCACGCGGCGCTGATCGACGGGAGTGTTCACGCCAAGCGCGATCTGATCGCACAAACCTCGTGGGCGTGGGATTACCAACCGATTCACTGAACGCCTCCCATGAGTCTTCGATGGAAGTTCGGACTGCTCCTGATGATCATGGGCGCTGCGCTCGCGGTCGGGCTGCTCGCTTCGCACTTCACGAGCGAGCAGATCCATGAGTCGTTGTCGCGCGAGTACCGCGATATTGATGCGTCGTTCCGCCAGGTCAACATACTTGAGTCCGCCATCGGCGATTGGCTGCAGGAACTGGCCCAATCGCCGTCACAAGACTCGCCCGGTGTGAAGCCGACCATCCCTTCAACCGACTCCATCGATGCTGCGCTAAGCGGCTTGCGTCAGAGCCCGGAAGCCCAGAGAAGAGTGGGCTCCTCGTCGCTTGATATTCTCGAGCAACTGGTCGCCCAGGCCGCAGAAGCGCCACGAACCCCGGAGACCACGGAGCATTACCAGCACGAGACGCACAGGATCCTTGAGATACTGGAGAAGCGTCTCCTGGGCGAGGCCGACAGCGC